>JAPLAT010000341.1 GCA_026393175.1 Pseudonocardiales bacterium | reverse complement strand
GGCTCGTCGGCGGGCGCGGGCTCGTCCGAGGGCGCGGGCTCGTCGGACGGCGCCGGCTCGTCCGTCGGCTCGTCGGACGCGGCGGGCTCGTCGCCGGGGTCGTCGGCGGGCGCGGGCTCGTCGGTGGGCTCCGCCGACGGCTCGTCACCATCCGGCTCGTCCGGGTCGGGCTGCCGCGGGTCGAGCAGCGACCGGCGCTCCGGGGCGTCGCTCGCGGCGGCGGCGCGCTCCGGGGCGGGGGCGGCGGCCGAGGCCACCGCGCCGGCCGAGAGCGCGAGGGTGGCGGCGGCGACGGCGGCGGCCAGGACGCGGGTGCGGGTCGGACGGGACATGCGGTGAACCTGCCTGTCGGGGAGCGGGTGGGACGGGTCGACTGTGCGCGGTCGGTTGCGCCACGACCAGCGATCTCCCCCGCACGTGTGACCCCTGGTGTGGTCTGTGGTGCAGTTGTGACTCCGCTCCGTATTTCCTGTGCCGCGCGCGGTGACGGAACGTGAGCGGCGCCCGTGCGTGGTAGACCTCTGCCGTGACCGAGCCGCACGAGCTGTCCGCCCGCGAACAGGCCGCCGCGCTCCGCCGGGGCGAGCTGGGCGCCGTGGAGCTGGTGGAGCACGCGCTCCGGCGCGTCGAGGCCCTCGACGGCCGGCTCGGCGCGTTCGTCACCGTCACCCCGGACCGGGCGCTGGCCGCCGCTCGCGCCGCCGACACCGCGCTGGCCGCGGCCCGCCGCGGCGACGGCGACGGCCCGCCGCTGCTCGGGGTGCCGACGGCCATCAAGGACCTCGCCGTGACGGCGGGGGTGCCGACCCGCTTCGGGTCGCCCGTCTACGCCGACCACGTCCCCGACGTCGACGACGACGCGGTCCGCCTGCTGGCCGCGGCCGGGACGATCAGCCTGGGCAAGACGTCCACGCCGGAGTTCGGGCTGCCGCCCTACACCGAGCCCGCGGGCGCGCCCCCCGCCGTCACCCCGTGGGACACGACCCGGCTCGCCGGCGGGTCCAGCGGCGGGGCCGCCGCGGCCACCGCCGCGGGCCTGGTCGCGTTCGCCCACGGCACCGACGGCGGCGGGTCGATCCGGATCCCGGCGGCCGCCTGCGGGCTCGTCGGGCTCAAGACCAGCCGCTGGCTCGTCCCGCGCGGGCCGGTCGGCGGCGACCCGCTCGGCATGTCGGTCGCCGGGCCGCTCGCGCGCACCGTGGACGACGCGGCCGCCATGCTCGACGCGCTCGCCGTACCGGTCCCCGGCGAGCCGTACCCGCTGCTCACGCGGCGGGAGGAGGGGTTCCTCGACGCCGCGCTGCGCGCCTCCCCGCCGCGGCTGCGGATCGGGCGCTACGCCACCCCGCCCGTGCCGGACGCGGTCGTCGACCCGGCCTGCCTCGCCGCCTACGAGCGCGCGACGGACCTGCTCGCGGGGCTCGGCCACGAGATCGTCGAGCACGACCCGGGCATCGACCCGGACTTCCTGCCGGTCTTCGAGGTGCTCTGGGCGGTGCTCGCGCACGGGTACCCGGTGCCGCCTGCGGCCGAGCCGCTGCTCGCCCCGCTCACCCGGTGGTGGCGCGCGCGGGGCGCCGCGGTGTCCGGGCCCGCCTACCTCGCCGCCACCCGATCGGCGCTGGACGTCACCCGGCAGGTGGTCTCGCACCAGGCCGCGGCCGTCGACGTCGTCCTGACCCCGGCGCTCGCCCAGCTGCCCCGCCCGGTCGGCTGGTTCACAGCCGGGGGCGACCCGGCCGAAGACTTCGCCCGCCAGCGCCGCTTCACCCCGTTCACCGCCACCTACAACATCACCGGGCAGCCCGCGCTGAGCATCCCCGTCGCGTTCGCCAGCGAGGGCGGCACGGACCTGCCGGTCTCGGTGCAGCTCGTCGGGCTGGCCGGGGACGACGCCCTGCTGCTGGAGCTGGGTGCCCAGCTGGACACCGCGGGCGGGCGCGACGCCCGATGTCGCCCTCCGCTGTGGTGACCCCCGCCCGGCGGACGACCATGGGGCATGATGTCCCAATGTCCGCGAGCAACCGAGCGGCTGCCGACGCCCCGGGCGTGGCGCCCGTCCTGCAGATCGGGGAGGTCGCCCGCCGCGTCGACCTGTCGATCCGCACGATCCGCCACTGGGAGGACATGGGTCTGATCACGCCGAGCGCACGCAGCTCCGGCGGGTTCCGGCTCTACAGCGAGGAGGACGTGGCGCGCATCCGGCTGCTGCGCTTCATGAAGCCGCTCAACCTCACCCTCGACCAGATACGCGAGCTGCTGGAGATCCGTGCGCAGCTCAGTGCGGCCAGCGACGACCCGGACGAGCGGATCTCCGCCCTGGTCTGGCCGCGCGGGGCCGGGCCCGAGACCGACCGCGACGCCCTCGTCGCGCGCCTGGCCGAGGTCGCCGACGTCGCCGACAAGCGCCTGGAGAAGCTGCGCGCCTACGTCTCGGAGGTCGAGGAGTTCCTCGACCGGCTGCGCTCCGAGATCGCCGAGGGCACGTCGAGGTGAGCGGATCCGGGCGGATCGGATAGGTTCTCGCCCGTGAGCGTGTGGCAGACGATCCTGTACTTCGTGGTCCCGACCGTCGGCCTGTACCTGCTGATCACGCTGATGGTGGTCGGGCCGCGGCTGGCGCGGCGCCCGCGCTATCGCGTGGGGCAGCCCTGGCCGCACGAGCCCCTGTGGTGGACGGCGAACCCCGAGGGCGCACGGCTCCCGGTGGCGGACGGTCACGAGGTGACCGGAGAGGCGGGCGGCGCTCGTGGCAGCTGGTAGCGCGGGACACGGCCACGGCGAGCTGGTCGTCCCCGAGGACCTGCCGACCGGGTCGGTCGTGACGTCCTCCGGCCGGGTGTCGGCCGCCGAGGAGTACTCCGAGCCGTCCCGTTCCGAGCACCCGTTCAGCCCGGTGCAGCTCTCCCGGCTCGACGAGGCGCTCACGCTGGCGAGCCGGGAGACCGGGTTGCGGTTCAGCGTGTGGCTGGGCGACCTGGGCGAGGACCCGCCCGCCCGGGTGACGGAGCTGCACGGGCGGCTGGAGGGTTCGGGCGAGTCGGTGCTGGTGGCCGTCAGCCCGGAGCAGCGGGTCGTCGAGGTCCGCACCGGGCCCGAGGCGCGCCTGCGGCTCCCCGACCGCGGCGCCAAGCTCGCCGTGATGAGAATGGTGGCCTCCTTCCGCGAGGGCGACCTGCTCGGCGGGCTGCTCAGCGGGCTGCGGATGCTGGCCGACCAGGCCGGGGGCCGGCGCGCGCACTGAGGCGCGCCGGACCGCCATGCACGTGATCACCCACGTGCCCGCGCCGGGCCCGTGAGCAGCGTGCACGTGATCGCCTCGGTCGCGGTGTCGCTGGACGGCCGCATCGACGACGGCGGCCCGCAGCGCCTGGTCCTGTCCTCCCCCGAGGACCTCGACCGGGTGGACGACGTGCGCGCCGGCGTCGACGCGATCCTCGTCGGCGCCGGCACGGTCCGCGCCGACGACCCGCGCCTGCAGGTCCGCTCGGCCGCCCGCCGCGCCGCCCGGGCCGCCCGCGGCGAGCCGGAGACCCCGCTGCGGGTCGTGCTGGAGGGGCGCACCCCGATCGACCCGGCGGCCCGGGTGCTCGACGGCGGCGGCACCGTCGTCCTGCGCCGGCCCGGCGGCGTCGCCCAGGTGCTCGCCGCCCTGGCCGCCCGCGGCGTCCGGCGCCTGCTCGTGGAGGGCGGCACGGGCGTGCACACCGCGTTCCTCGCCGCGGACGCCGTCGACGAGCTGCACCTGGCCGTGGCGCCGCTGCTCGTCGGGGACGGCCCCCGGTTCGTCCACCCCGCCGCCTTCCCCGCCCGCCGGATGCGGCTGGCGGACGTCACCGCGCTCGGGGACACCGCGGTGCTGCGGTACCTGCGGTGACCGACCGCGAGCGGCTGCTGGAGGCGATCGCGCTCGCCGACCGCTGCCCGCCGTCGGCCACGTTCCGGGTCGGCGCGGTCGTCGTCGACGCGGCCGGGCAGGTGCTGGCGCGGGGCTGGTCGGGGCGCAGGCACCCCGCCGACCACGCCGAGGAGTCCGCGCTCGCCGACCTCGCGGGCGACCCCCGGGTGCGCGGCGGCACGATCTACTCCTCGCTGGAGCCGTGCAGCCGGCGGGCGTCGCGCGCGGTGAGCTGCACGCGGCACATCCTCGACGCCGGGCTGGCCCGCGTCGTCTACGCGTGGCGGGAGCCTGCGCTGTTCGTCGACGGCGAGGGCGACGAGCTGCTGCGGGCCGCCGGGTGCGAGGTGGTGGAGCTCGCCGACCTCGCCCCGCTCGTGCGCCGCGCGAACACGCACCTGCCCGGCGTCACCCCGTGAGGACATCCGGCGACCACCGGTCGGCCGGAACGCGACCGAACCGCACCCGGGACGCACCCGAACAGTTGACTGGTGCAGTCGACCACCACCGGACGTGATGACCGAGACCGCCCTGCCCCCCGACGCCACCGTGCTCATCGTGGACGACCACGAGCTGGTGGCGACCTCCCTCGCGCTCGGCCTGCGCGCCGAGGGTCTCGTGGCGCGGCACCAGGAGGTCCGCGGCGCCGCCGAGGTGCTGGCCGCGGCGGGCGCACTCGTCCCCGGGCTCGTGCTGCTCGACCTGGACCTCGGCCGCGACGCGCAGCGCCGGCCCGTCGACGGCGTGCGGCTGGTGGAGCCCCTGCGGGCGGCCGGCTGGCGGGTGGTCGTCCTCTCCGGCACGACCGACCGGGCCCGCATCGGTGCCGCGCTGGCCGCCGGGGCCGTGGCCGCCGTCCCGAAGGCGGCCCCGTTCCCGCGGCTGCTCGCCGCCGTCCGGGCCGCCCTCGCCGGCCAGGAGGTCATGCCCGCGCAGCGGCGCCGCGAGCTCGTCGAGGTGTACGAGCGGCAGCAGGCCGACCACGCCGACCTCGCCGAGCGGCTGCGGCGGCTCACCCCGCGGGAGCGGGAGGTCCTGGCCCACCTCGCGGCCGGCCGCCGGGCGCAGGCGGTCGCCGACACGTTCGTGGTGTCGCTCGCGACCGTGCGCACGCAGATCCGGTCGATCTTCACGAAGCTGGAGGTCTCGTCGCAGATCGAGGCGGTGGCGCTCTACCGGCGGGCGCACCGCGGCTGACCCTGCGACCGGCTGTGACCGGGCCTACACTCCGGGCCCACGGGGAGGTGGCACCGATGGGCGGGCAGCGGTTCCCCTCGGTGATGCCCCTGGCCGAGGTGATCGTCGTGACGGGGGCCGTGGCCGTGGTGGTCGGGCTGGCCCGCGCGCCCGGGGTGGGCGGTGCCCTCGACCCGGCCGTCGCCGTCCCGGTGCTCACGCTCGCCGCCGCCGCCGTCGCCGCGGCCGCTGCGATCCTGGCCTCGCTCGCCGCGCGGCTCTCCGACGACCCCCGGCTGCGCTGGACGGGCGCGGGTCTCGCGGTCTACGCGGTCGTCGTGCTGCCCGCCACGGCGCTGACCAGCGGCGCCGACCTGCCCATGCGCACCCTGCGGCTGGTCGCCTACCTCGTCGTCGCCTGCCTGTTCGTCGCCGCCGTGCGCCCGCCCGCCCGCCTCGGCACCACCGCCACCTGGCTCGTCACGGCGGCCGGGGCGGCGCTCGCCGTCGCCGCGGCCGCGCTGGCGGAGGTGCTGCCCGGCGCCGCCGCGGCCGTCGTGCGGGGGCCGCTCGCCACGGTCGTGGTGCTCGGCGGCTGGACGGTACTCTCCGCCGCGCTGCTCGTGCACGGGCTGCGCCGGCGCAGCGCGCCGCGGGCACGGGTCGGGCTCGGGCTCGTCGTCCTGGCCGGGGCGCAGCTGCACCGCGTGCTCACCTCCGCCCCGGGTGGGACGGGGGACCTGCTCTTCGGCGGGCTGCGGCTGCTCGGGCTGCTGCTCGTGGTGGCCGGGCTGGCGCAGCTGGTGGTGTGGACGGTCGCGGCGCTGCGCGACGAGCAGTACGCCGCGCAGGAGGAGCTGGCGACCGCCGCCCTGCACATGGAGCGGGCGGGCGAGCTGGCCGCCGAGCGCGACCACGAGCTGCGCAACGGGCTCGCCGGGCTCGCCGGCATCGCGCACCTGCTCAGCTCGCCGGTGGACACCGCGGAGCACGACCGGCTGCGCCACGCCGTGCTCGCCGAGCTGGGCAGGCTGCACACGCTGCTCGACGGTGGCGAGCCCGTCCGCGACGCGCAGGAGTACGCCGTCGCCCCGGTGCTGGAGGGCCTGGCCGCGCTGCGCGGCGAGCGCCCGCCCGCCCTGGACGTCGAGCCGGGGCTGTACGCGCTCGGCGACCCGTCCGTGCTCGCCCAGGTGGTCACGAACCTGCTGGCCAACTGCGCGCGGCACGCCCCCGGCGCCGACGTGTCCGTCACGGCCCGGGAGGAGGACGGCCGGGTGGTCGTCGAGGTCCGGGACACCGGGCCCGGGCTCCCCGACGGGCTCGACGTGCTCGCGGCCGGGGTGCGCGACCCCGCCGCGGGCGGCTCCGGCCTGGGCCTGGCGATCAGCGCCCGGCTCGTGGCCGCGGACGGCGGCACGCTCGACGTGCGGACGGCCGAGGACCCGCGCGGCTGCCTGGCCCGGATCGGGCTGGCCGCCCCGCGGCTCGTGCACGCGCAGACGGGTTAGCACACCGCTGCGCGCGCACGGGCGGCGTCAGCTGCGATCGAACTCCCGCGCGGCCAGCGCCCGGACGATCCCGGCGCGGCCCTCGGAGACCAGGCGGCGCAGGGCGGGCGGGTGGGACTCGTCGGCGAGCCAGGCGTCCGCCGCCTCGACCGTGGACTTCTCCACCGCCCAGGACGGGAACAGCCCGACCACGACGGACTGCGCGTGCTCGCTCGTGCGGCGCTGCCAGACCTCCCCGACCTCGGCGAAGTAGCGCTCCACGTACGGCGCGAGCAGCGCCCGCTGCGCGGGGTGCGCGAAGCCCGCCACGACCGCCTCGGTGACGGCGTTGGGCAGCGTGTCGTCGTGCACGGCACGCAGCCAGGCCCGCTCCTTGGCCTCGGCGGTGGGCAGCAGCGCGCGGGCCCGCTCGGCCTGCCGGGCCCCCGTCGCGGTCGGGTCGGCGGCGGCCTCCTCGTCGATCCGCGCCTCGTCGGCCGCGCCGTGCGCCACGAGCGCGTGCAGCAGCCGCCACCGCAGGTCGGTGTCGACCGTCAGGCCCTCGGGGACCCGCACGTCGGACAGCCAGCCCCGCATGTCGTCGAGCACGGACGCGGGCAGCACGCTGCCGGTGAGCGCGTTGACGGCGGCGAGCTGCACGTCCGACCCGGCGGGCGCGGTGTCGAGCCGGAACCGCAGCGCGTCGGTGAGCAGCGGCCAGCCGCGCTCGACCGCCCAGCCCTCCTCCGCGTACGACGCGACGGCCGTCTGGGCCTGCAGCACCAGCCGCTGCACGACGGTGATCTGGTTCTCCGCGGCGAGGCCGCCCGCGACGAGGGCGGTGAAGTCGCGGGCCTTGAGCTCGGCCTCGCGGGTCATCTCCCAGGCCGCCGACCAGCACAGCGTGCGGGGCAGCGGCTCGGCGATGTCGCCGATCCGGTCGATGAGCGTGACCAGCGAGTCCGGGTCCAGCCGCAGCGCGCAGTAGGTGAGGTCGTCGTCGTTGACCAGGACGAGCTTGCCGCGCGGCACGCCCACCAGCTCGGGGACGGGCGTGCGCTCGCCCTCGACGTCGACCTCGACGCGGTGGGTGCGGACCAGCTTCCCCGTGCCGTCGTCGTCGTAGACCCCGACGGCGACGCGGTGCGTGCGCAGCTCGCCCGCCCCGGGCCGGGCGCCGCCCTGGGCGACCTCGAACGTCGTGAACGTGCCGTCCGGGCCGACCTCGAACGCCGGGCGCAGCAGGTTGAGCCCCGTGGTGCGCAGCCACTGCGCGCCCCAGCCGGACAGGTCGCGCCCGGACGCCTCCTCCAGCGCGCCCAGCAGGTCGTCGAACGTGGCGTTGCCCCAGGCGTGCTGGGTGAAGTAGCTGCGCAGCCCGGCCAGGAACGGCTCCAGCCCGACGTAGGCGACGAGCTGCTTGAGCACGCTCGCGCCCTTGGCGTAGGTGATGCCGTCGAAGTTGACCTCGACGGCGGCCAGGTCGGGGATGTCGGCCGCGACCGGGTGCGTGGAGGGCAGCTGGTCCTGGCGGTAGGCCCAGCTCTTCTCGACGGTGGCGAACGTCGTCCACGCCTCGGTGTACTCGGTGGCCTCGGCCTGGCAGAACACCGACGCCCAGGTGGCGAACGACTCGTTGAGCCACAGGTCGTCCCACCAGCGCATGGTGACCAGGTCGCCGAACCACATGTGCGCCATCTCGTGCAGCACGGTCTCGGCGCGCCGCTCGTACACCGAGCGCGTGACGCGGGACCGGAAGACGTAGTCCTCCAGGAACGTCACCGCGCCGGCGTTCTCCATCGCGCCCGCGTTGAACTCCGGCACGAACAGCTGGTCGTACTTGCCGAACGGGTACCGCACGCCGAAGTGGCGGTGGTAGAACTCGAAGCCCTGCTTGGTCTCGGTGAACAGGCGCTCGTGGTCCATGTGCGGGGCCAGCGAGGCGCGGCAGTAGATGCCCAGCGGGATCTCCCCGCCCTCGTCGACGTACCGGTCGCGCCACACCGCGTACGGGCCGGCGACCAGCGCCACCAGGTAGGTGCTCATGATCTCGGTGGTCGCGAACCTGTGGACGCCGTTCTCGACGCTCTCCGCGACAGCGTTCGAGACGACCTGCCAGTCCTCGGGCGCGGTCACCGTGAGGGTGTAGCGCGCCTTGAGGTCGGGCTGGTCGAAGCAGGCGAACATGCGCTTCGCGTCGGCGGTCTCGAACTGCGAGTACAGGTACACCGCGCCGTCGACGGGGTCGACGAACCGGTGCAGGCCCTCGCCGGTGTTCATGTAGCGGGCCTCGGCGTCGACGCGCAGCACGTTCTCCGCGGCCAGGCCGGGCAGCGCGATCCCGTCCTCCTCGCGGTAGCCGGACACGTCCAGCTCCACGCCGTTGAGCACGGCCGAGCGGACCCCGGCGGCGACGACGTCGATCCAGCTGTCGGCGCCGGGTTCGGCGCAGGTGAAGCGGACCGTCGTGACGGAGGAGAAGGTGCCCTCACCGGGCTTGCCGCCGCCGTCGGTCAGGTCGAGCTCGACGTCGTAGTCGGCGACCTCCAGCAGCGCGGCACGGCGCTCGGCGTCGGTGCGGGTCAGGTTGGGCGGGGCCATGCGGTCCTCTCGGAGTGGGCTCTCGGGCGTCGATCCAACCACGCGGCCGGTCGGGACGCGCGGGAATCCGGCGGCGCCGGGCCGGGTTGGGACCGACGACGGACACCGACATCCCGAGGAGCTGCTCCCGTGACGGACACCCCGCACGTCGACTTCTGGTTCGACCCCCTCTGCCCCTTCGCCTGGATCACCTCCCGCTGGATGCTGGAGGTCGAGAAGGTCCGCGACGTGGAGACCACCTGGCACGTGATGAGCCTGTCCGTGCTGAACGAGGGTCGCGACCTGCCGAAGGAGTACCGCGAGCTCCTGGACAACGGGTGGGGTCCGGTGCGCGTCGCGATCGCCGCCGCCCGCGAGAAGGGCCCGGAGGTGCTGCTGCCGCTCTACACCGCGATGGGCACCCGGATCCACAACCAGGGCAACAAGGACCTCGACGTCGTGATCAAGGAGGCCCTGGCCGAGTTGGACCTGCCCGCCTCGCTGGCCGACGCGGCCGGCTCCACGGAGTTCGACGAGGAGCTGCGGGCCAGCCACCACCGTGGCATGGACCCGGTCGGCATGGACGTCGGCACCCCGACGATCCACGTCGACGGCGTCGCCTTCTTCGGCCCGGTGCTGACCCGGATCCCGAAGGGCGAGGACGCCGGCCGGGTCTTCGACGGGGCCCGGCTGCTGGCCGGCTACCCGCACTTCTTCGAGCTCAAGCGCTCCCGCACGGGGGACCTGGTCTTCGACTGAGCCTCCCCGATTGCAGCAAAGCCACTTTCACGCAACGACGTTGCGTGAAAGTGGCTTTGCTGCAACTCACGAGGGGTCAGGAGCGGGCGATCACCACGTCGCGGAGCACCGCGGTCTCCAGCTCCATCTCCCGGACCCGGTGCTTGACCAGGTCGCCGATGCTCACCATCCCGACGAGCCGCCCGCGGTCGACGACCGGCAGGTGCCGGTAGCGGCCCGCCGTCATGAGCCGCATCGCGGTGGCGACGTCGTCGTCGGGGGAGCAGGTCCGCACCGCGCGGGTCATCACCTCGGTGACGGGCAGCCGCAGCAGGCCGGTGCCGTGGGTGCCCAGGTGCCGCACGACGTCGCGCTCGGAGACGATGCCGACGATCGCGCCGGAGGGGTCCCACCGCTGCAGCGGGTCCGGCGCGTCGCGCACGAGCACGGCCCCGATGCGCCTGCGCCCGAGCTCCTCCACCACGTCCGCGACGGTGGCGGTCGGCGGCACGGCGTGCACCGTGCGTCCCTTGCCGGCCAGGATGTCCGCGATCCTCATGTCGGTCTCCTCTCCCGGGGTGTGCCTCGGCCCCGATGATCCGCCGATCGCCCCCGCCGCGGCAGGGCTGTCCGGTGGTTCACACCCGGGTCGTTCCGTCCGTGCCCGGATGCCGGGATCGGTGCGCCGAACGGTCGACCGCCGGACGTGCCAGGATGCGCGCATGGCTGCACCCGAGGTGTCCCCGCACTGGATCGGCGGCGAGCAGGTGGCCGGCGAGGGCGAGCGGATCGCGGTGGTCGACCCGGCGACGGGGGAGACCGTCGCGGCCGTGCCCGCCGGCACCGCTGCCGAGGTCGACCGGGCGGTCGCGGCGGCGCGGGCGGCGTTCGCGGAGTGGTCGGCGCTCGACATCGGCGAGCGCGTCATCGTCGTGCAGAAGATCTCCGACGGCCTGGCCGCCCGGGCGTCCGACGTCGCCGCGACGATCACCCGCGAGATGGGCTCGCCGATCGGCTTCTCCCGCACGGTGCAGGCCGGGCTGCCCGTCGCGACGTCGGCGGGCCTGGTGGGGCTCGCGTCGGAGTTCCCGTGGACCGAGGAGATCGGCAACTCCCTCGTCGTCCGCCAGCCGGTCGGCGTCGTCGGGGCGATCACGCCCTGGAACTACCCGCTGCACCAGGTGGTCGCGAAGGTCGCGCCCGCGCTGCTGGCCGGCTGCACCGTCGTGCTCAAGCCCAGCGAGGTCGCGCCGCTGACGGCCGCGATCCTCGCCGAGGTGGCCGCCGAGGCCGGGCTGCCCGCGGGCGCGCTCAACGTCGTGCACGGCACCGGGCCCGTCGTCGGCGAGGCGATCGCGGCGCACCCCGACGTCGACATGGTGTCCTTCACCGGGTCGACGCGTGCCGGCAAGCGCGTCTCCGTCGTCGCCTCCGACACCGTCAAGCGGGTGGCGCTGGAACTGGGCGGCAAGTCGGCCAACGTGATCCTCGACGACGCGGACCTGACGAAGGCCGTGAAGGTCGGGCTGGGCAACGCCTGGATCAACGGCGGCCAGACGTGCACCGCGTGGACCCGCATGCTCGTCCCGGCCGCGCGCCACGACGAGATCGTCGACCTGGCCGTCGCCGCCGCGGAGCGCTACACGGTGGGCGACCCGCTCGACGACCGCACCCGCATCGGCCCGATGTCGTCGCAGGCGCAGGCCCGGCGGGTCACCGGCTACGTCGAGCGCGGCATCGCCGACGGCGCGGGCGTCGCGTTCGGCGGCCCGGGTGCACCCGACGGCCTCGGCCCGGCCTACGTCCGCCCGACCATCCTCACCGGTGTTGCGCCCGACGACGTCGTCGCGCAGGAGGAGATCTTCGGTCCGGTGCTGTCGGTGATCCCCTACACCGGCGACGACGAGGCCGTCGCGATCGCGAACTCCACGGTCTACGGGCTCGCGGGCGCCGTGTTCGGCGAGCAGGAGCACGCCCTCGCCGTCGCGAAGCGGATGCGGACCGGCCAGGTCGACGTCAACGGCGGCGCGTTCAACCCGATGGCGCCCTTCGGCGGGTACCGGCAGAGCGGTAACGGACGTGAACTCGGCCGGTTCGGTCTCGAGGAGTTCTGCGAGGTCACCTCCATCCAGCGCTGACCAGTTCCGCGGAACGCCCCCGCGGACCGGGGCGGTGTGCCTAGCGTCCGCCGCCATGCGTCACCGGACCGCGCCCCTGCTCGCCGCCACCGCCGCCGCGGGCGTGCTCGTGGCCGCCCTGCTGCTCACCGTCCCGGCCGACGACCACGGCGCGCCCGTGCAGGTGGCGGGGCGGTCGTTCGTGCAGGACGGGGAGGCGTTCGTCTGGCTCGCCGACGACGCGGAGGGGCTGCTGTCCTCGCTCAACCGCAGTGAGGTCACCCGCTACCTCGACGCCCGCGCCGAGCAGGGGTTCACCGTCGTCGCGACGTCGCTGGACGTGCCGATGACGCAGTACGGCGACGCCCCGTTCGAGGACGGGCGGCCCGTCGTCACCGAGGGGGCGGACCCGGCCGACGACGCGCAGTACGACTTCTGGGACCACCTCGACTTCGTCGTCGACGCCGCGGAGGAGCGCGGTCTCGTCGTCGCCCTCGCGCCGGGGGAGGACGGGTACGGGCCGGCGGAGGGCGTGGTCCGCGCCGACTCCTCGGAGTTCACGGTGCTGCCGTCCGGGACGTGCGCCCCGCCGCCGGAGGAGGACCGGCCGGTCGTCGAGGGCGAGGTCAACGAGGACACCCCGGCCTGCTCCGGCGGGCGCGCCACCCCCGACGAGGTCCGCGGCGACGCCTGGACCGCGCTCACCGGCGACGCGGCCGGCTACACCTACGCCCACCCCGCCGTCCGGGAGTTCCTCGGCGGGTGGACCGCCGAGGGCGAGCGGCGGGGCGACTGGACCGACGCACTCGACGCCCCCGCCGCCGAGCAGATGCGCTGGCTGCGCACTCTGCTCGAGTCGCGCCCGTCGCTGGTGGGGGAGACCGGCGGCCCGTCCACGGTCGCCTACTCGGGCGGGGCGGGCGAGGTGTCCGTCGACCTGGGCGAGATCTCCGGAGAGATCGCCGCGCTGTGGTGGTACGACCCGCTGACCGGGCAGGTCACGGCCCTGGGCGAGGTGCCCAGCGAGGGGGAGCGCCGCTTCCCGGTCCCCGACCCCGCCCAGGACTGGGCCCTCGTCGCCGACGACGCCGCCGCCGCGCTCCCCGAGCCAGGAGGGCCGGGTGCCGGTCCCGGTGACGGGTCCGACGGGCCGGCCGAGGACTGTCCGGGTGCGGACGGGTCCGGCGAGGACGGTGGCGGGACCGGGGCGGACGGATCCGGGGACCGGGACGGCGGCGGGCCGAACGCGTCCGAGGGGAACGACTCCGCCGGCGACGAGTCCGCCGACGGGGACGGGTCCGAACGGGACGACTCCGCCGGTGGCGGGCCGGGCGCGGACGGGTCCGGCGATGACGGGTCCGGCGGCGATGGGTCCGGTGGTGACGGCTGCGGCGGTGAGGACGCCGACGGGGACGCGCCCGGCGCGGACGGGTCCGACGGTGCCGAGACCGATGGTGATGGGTCGGCCGGGGACGGCGCCGGCGGTGACGGGTCCGACGGGGATGAGTCCGTCGGGGAAGGAGCCGAGGGCACTGGGTCCGACGGGGACGAGTCCGCCGGGGACGGACTCGAGGGCAGTGGGTCCGACGGGGATGAGTCCGCCGGGGACGGGCCCGAGGGCAACGGGTCCGACGACGACGGGTCCGACGGTGACGGGGGAGACGCTTCCGGGGGCGACGACTCCCCGGCGGACGGGGCGGATGGTGACGGGTCCGGCGAGGACGGCGAGGGGGAGGGCGACGACCCCGCCGGGGACGGGTCCGGCACGGACGGGTCGGCCGAGGACACGACCGGGCTCGACGGCCTGACCGGCGCCGACGGCCAGGACCCGGACAGCCCCGAGGGCGACGACGGCTCCGGGGACCCGGCGGACACGGCGCCGGAGGAGGCGGACACGGCCGAGGAGCCGGCGGAGGAGCCCCCGCCCGCCGAGCCCGAGCCGGCCCCGGCGCCCGAGCCGATCGCCGACGAGGGCACCTGGGACCGGCTGGCGCAGTGCGAGTCGTCCGGCGACTGGTCGATCAACACGGGCAACGGCTACTACGGGGGCCTGCAGTTCGACGAGGCGACCTGGGGCGACTACGGCGGCCCCGAGTTCGCCCCGCGCGCCGACCAGGCCACCCGCGAGCAGCAGATCGAGGTCGCCACCCGGGTGCGCGACGACCGCGGCGGCTACGGCTCCTGGCCTGCCTGCGCCCGGAAGCTCGGCCTGCCCCGGTGACGACGCCGCGAGATGGACGTGAGGGGTGTGAGAGCGGCCGCCGACCCCCCTCACGTCCATCTCGCGGCGTGCGGCGACGGGCACGGCCCCGGTCCGGCAGGTCCCGGACCGGGTGTGCCGCCAGGCCGCACCTGTGCCCGGTCGTCGACGACCGAGGCCGCACAGCCTGCGCGATCCGGCCTGTGCGAGCGGGGTCGTTCGGGTGGGCGCCGGCGTCCGTGGTGGCACAGCGCTCGCCAGGTGGCACAACCCAGGCGTGGGTCGCACAGCGCGCCTGCGGTCTGTGCGGTCGGGCCGGCGCTGCGCGAGCGAGCCCGGTCCGTGCGAGTGGTCGGGCCTGGGCTGTGCCTTCACGACGGGCCCGAGCCCGGAAGCTCAGCCTG
>JAPLAT010000300.1 GCA_026393175.1 Pseudonocardiales bacterium | reverse complement strand
CCGCCGCTGTCGGTGTTCTTCGGCAAGGACGCGGTGCTCGCCGCCGCCGCCGCGGCCTCACCCGCCCTGTACGCCGAGGGTCTGGCCGGGGGGGGGGCGAGTGCCGCGTACGCGTCCGCGGCACTGGTGGCGGTGCTGGGCCCGGAGCGGCAGGACCCCGCGTACGACACCGAGCAGCGTGGCACCCGGGAGGTGCCGACGGCGGCGCGGCTGCCCCTGGTGCCGCTGGCCGTCGGGGCGGCCCTGCTGGGGGCGGCCGCCGAGCCGGTCCGCGCGGCGCTCGGCGCGTCCGGCGAGCCGTCGCCGACGGCGGCCGAGGCGCTGCTCTCGGGCGCGCTGGCCGCCGCGGTGGTGCTCGCGGTCGTCGTACCGGCCCGTGCGGCGCTGCTCGGGCGGGTCGCGTCGCCCGAGCTGCCGCCGCCGCTGCGGGCCGCCGCCCGGATCGCGTCGCTGCGCGGGTGGCTCGGGCTGGAGCGCCTCGCCGTCCGCGGGGTCGCCGCGCCCACCATGGCGCTGGCCCGCGGGCTGTCGGTGCTCGACGACCGGGCCGTCGACGGTGCCGTCCGCGGGATCGCCGCGTCCGCCACCGCGCTCGCCCGCGGGCTGTCCGTGCTCGACGGCCGGGCCGTCGACGGTGCCGTGCGTGCCGTCGCCGCGGCCGCCCGGGCCGCCGCCGTGCTGGCCGACCGCGGGGTCGAACGCCCGCTGGCCGGCGCGGTGGACCGGATCGGCGGGACCGGCCGCGCGCTGGGCCGCCTGGCGCGGCGCCCGCAGACCGGGCAGCTGCACCACTACTACGCCCAGGCCACGACCGCGCTCGCGGTGCTGGCCCTCCTCCTCGTGCTGGTGAGGTGACCGTGCTGTCCGTGGTCGTGTTCCTTCCGCTGGCCGTCGGGCTGGCGCTGCTCGCGCTGCCCCGGCTGCCGGACCGGGCGGTCCGATGGATCTGGGTCGCGGCCGCCGCCGTCGACCTCGCCCTGGTCGTCGCGCTCTGGGTCGGGTACGACCCGGCCGGAGGCATCGGCTTCGAGACCGACGTCGCGTGGATCCCGACGGTGTCCTCGCGCTACCACGTCGGCGTCGACGGCCTCTCGCTGCCGCTGCTGGCCATGACCGGCGTGCTGTTCCTGGCCTGCGCGATCTACTCGTTGCGCGAGACCCGCCGGGTGCGGGCCCACGCGGTGCTCTTCCTGCTGCTGCACACGGTTTCGCTCGGGCTGTTCGTGTCGCTGGACCTCATCCTGTTCTTCGTCTTCTTCGACGTGTCGATCGTGGCGATGTACTTCGTCATCGCCGGGTGGGGCCACGGGGAGCGGGCGCGGCGGTCGGCGCTGCTGTTCTTCCTCTACACCTTCCTCGGATCGCTGGTGCTGCTGCTCGGCTTCATCGGGCTCTACCTGGCCGGGGGCACGTTCGACATCGTCGAGCTCACCGCCGCGCGGCCGCTGGACGGCGGCGGGCCGCTGGCCGGGCTGGTGCTGCTGGCCCTCGTCGTGGGGCTGGCGGTGAAGACGCCGACCGTGCCGTTCCACACCTGGCTCCCGCCCGCGCACTCCGACGCGCCGACGGTGGGGTCGGCGATCCTGGCCGGGGTGCTGCTGAAGATGGGCACGTTCGGGTTCGTCCGGATCGTGCTGCCGGTCATGCCCGGCACGTGGCGGCAGTACGCCCTGGCGATCGTCGTGCTCGGCGTGGTGTCCGTGGTGTACGGCGCGCTGGTCGCGCTGGCCCAGACCGACCTCAAGCGCATGATCGCCTACACCTCGGTCAACCACATGGGCTACGT
>JAPLAT010000496.1 GCA_026393175.1 Pseudonocardiales bacterium | reverse complement strand
GGCGCTCCCCACGGCCCGCCCTGCTGCGGGGGCGGACCCCACTGCGGCTGCTGCCCGGGAACCTGCTGGGTCGGGGCCTGCTGGGTCGGGGGCTGCTGATGCGGGTGCTGGCCCCAGCCGCCACCGGGGGGCGGCTGCTGCGCCCAGCCCGGTGCCTGCGGGTCGGGCCCGCCGCCGGGCCAGTTGCGCGTCTCCTCGGCGGCCGCCCAGCCGCCCTGTTCGGCGGGCCCCGATCCCGGCTGTCCCGGTCCCGGCTGGGCGAGCGTGGGCCGGGGCGCGTCGACGCGGGTGGCGTCGTCGCCCGCCGCGTCCGGGCCGGTGCCCCACGCGCGGGTCTCCGACGCGTCGCCCCAGCCCCCCGCGGGCTGCTGGCCCCACGCGGGACGCTCCGTCGGCTGGTCGGCGGGCGTGCCCCGGTCGCGATCCTCTGGCGTCGTCATCGCCCGACCCCTCCTGCTCCTGCGTTCCCCCCTGACGAGCGCGATCCAAGCACACGGCGCGCGCCCGCACAGCCGGTCGACCGATCCCGACCGGAAAGGGGGGGATCAGGCCGCGCCGACCGCCACCACCCCGCGGCGGACGGCCTGCCCGGCCCGCACCGCCGCCCGGCCGACCCCGGAGCCGCGCCCGGCGACACCGGCGATCTGGTCGAGCAGGTCGAGCACCTGCCGGCACCAGCGCACGAAGTCCCCCGCGGAGAGCTCCGAGCCGTTCTGCTCCGCCGCCGTGAGCACGGCCGCGAGCGACTCCCCGCGGGCCCAGCGGTGCATCGGCCACGCGAAGCCCAGGTCGGGCTCCCGGGTGCGGTCGACGCGGTGGCGCCGCTCGTCGGCGTCGAGCTCGGCCCAGGTGCGGACGGTGGCGGCGAGCGACTCGCTCACCGGCCCGGACGGCACCCGCGGCACCGGCCCCTCCGCCCGGCGCGACTCGTAGACCAGCGCGGAGACCACCGCCGCCAGCTCGGCGGGCTCCAGGCCGTCCCACACGCCGCGGCGCAGGCACTCGGCGGCCAGCAGGTCGGACTCGCCCCACAGCCGGGCCAGCCGCTGCCCGTGCTCGGTGACCTCGTCGCCGTCGAGGTAGCCGCGCTCGCCCAGCAGCGACCGGATCCGGTCGAACGCGCGGGCCAGCGAGTGCGTGGTGGCGCTGCGCTTCTGGCGCAGCTGCTCGGTCTCCCGCTCCAGCCGGGCGTGCCGCTCGGCCCAGCGGGCGTGCGCCTCGCGGTCGTCGCAGCCGTGGCAGGGGTGCGCGCGCAGGGCGCGGCGGAGCGTGGCGAGCTCGGGGTCGTCGCCCGTGCCGTCACCGCCGCGGCTGCGCCGGCGCGGTGGGGTGGGCGCGACGATGCCGGTGTTGCGCAGCGACGACGCCAGGTCCCGGCGGACCCGCGGCGCCCGGTGGTCCACGCGCTTGGGCAGCCGCATCCGGCCCAGCGCCCGGACCTCGCCGGGGAAGTCGGCGCTGGAGAGCCGGCCGGCCCAGCGGTCCTCGGTGAGCACGAGCGGGCGCGGGTCACCGCCGTCGCTCCCGCCGTCGAGCCCGGGGTCGAGGACGACGGCGAGCCCGGCGCGGCGCCCGGCCGGCACGGCGATGACGTCGCCGGCCCTGAGCCCGCGCAGGGAGTCGGCCGCGGCGTCGCGGCGCTCGGCGACCCCCGCCCGGGAGAGCGCCTTCTCCCGCTCGGCGACCCGCCTGCGCAGGGCGGCGTACTCGCCGAAGTCCCCGAGGTGGCAGCGCATCGACTGCTCGTAGCCCGCCAGCGCCTCGGCGTTGCGCTCGATCCGCCGGGAGAGCCCGACGACGGAGCGGTCGGCCTGGAACTGGCCCAGCGACTGCTCCAGCAGGTCCCGGGCCGCCTCCGTGCCGAGCCGCCCCACCAGGTTGACGGCCATGTTGTAGCCGGGCCGGAACGAGCTCCGCAGCGGGTAGGTGCGGGTGGACGCGAGCCCGGCGACCTGCACCGGGTCGACGCCGGGCTGCCAGACGACGACGGCGTGCCCCTCGACGTCGATGCCCCGGCGCCCGGCCCGGCCGGTGAGCTGGGTGTACTCGCCCGGCGTCAGGTCGGCGTGGCTCTCGCCGTTGTACTTGACCAGCCGCTCCAGCACGACGGTGCGGGCGGGCATGTTGATGCCCAGCGCGAGCGTCTCGGTGGCGAACACCGCGCGGACGAGCCCGCGGACGAACAGCTCCTCCACGGTCTCCTTGAACGCGGGCAGCATCCCGGCGTGGTGCGCGGCGATGCCCCGCTCCAGCGCCTCGCGCCACTCCCAGTAGCCCAGCACGGCGAGGTCGGCCTGGGGCAGCTCGGAGGTGTGCTTGTCGACGATCCGGCGGATCTCGACGACGTCGTCCTCGGTCGTGAGGCGCAGCCCCGAGCGCACGCACTGCCCGACCGCGGCGTCGCAGCCGGCCCGGCTGAAGACGAACGTGATCGCCGGGAGCAGGCCGTCGCGGTCGAGGCGGTCGAGCACCGTCGTGCGGCTGGGCGGGCGGAACCGGCTCTGCCCGCGGCCGCCCGGTCGCGGCGAGCGGCCGCGGCCCCGGTCCCACACGGCGCTCTGCCGCTCCAGGTCGCGGGTGTAGCGCACCAGGTCGGCGTCGATCTGCAGCTCGCCGGAGGCGTCCTCGCCTGCGAAGAGGTCCAGCAGCCGGTTGCCCACCATCATGTGCTGCCACAGCGGCACCGGGCGGTGCTCGTCGACGACGACAGTGGTGTCGCCGCGCACGGTGACGAGCCAGTCGCCGAACTCCTCGGCGTTGCTCACCGTGGCCGACAGGCTGACCAGCGCCACGTGCTCGGGCAGCTGGAGGATGACCTCCTCCCACACCGCGCCGCGGAACCGGTCGGCCAGGTAGTGCACCTCGTCCATGACGACGTAGCCGAGGTGCTCCAGGTGCCGGGAGCCCGCGTAGATCATGTTCCGGAGCACCTCGGTGGTCATCACGACCACCTGCGCGTCGCCGTTGATCGCGGTGTCCCCGGTGAGCAGGCCGACGGCGTCGGCGCCGTGGCGGGCGACGAGGTCGGCGAACTTCTGGTTCGACAGCGCCTTGATCGGCGTCGTGTAGAAGCACTTCTGCCCCCGCGCGAGCGCGAGGTGCACGGCGAACTCGCCGACGACGGTCTTCCCCGCCCCCGTCGGCGCGCAGACGAGCACGCCGTGCCCGTCCTCCAGCGCCGCGCAGGCGCTGTGCTGGAAGCCGTCGAGGTCGAAGGGGAGGCTCGCCGAGAACTCGGTCAGTTCCGGTCGGGCGGCCCGGCTCCGGGCGGCGGCGTAGGCCTCCGCGGGAGCAGGCGTGCTGCTGGCCACCACCCCAGACTCGCACACCGGCCGCCGCGACGCCCCGCCTGCCCGACCGCCCCGGCCGTCGTCACGCCACCCTCGCCGTCACGACCGGCGGCCCGCCCGCCGCACCGCGCCGTCCCGGCGGGTGGCACAGCGCAGACCGTGCGGCACAGCGCGCGGGCGGGCTGTGCCACCCCGGCTGGGGCTGTGCCACCCCGGCTGGGGCTCTGTGCGGGCCCGGCCGGGGCCGTGCCACCTCGGTGGGGCTGCGACCACCTCGACAGCGATCCCCGCCGACAGGTCGGCGCCACCCTCGGCCGGCCCGATCCGGCAGGGCCGGCGCGTGCTCGGGCTCGGGCTCGTCGGTGGCGGGGCCTCGGACGACCGGCGCACGTCGTGCCGGCCGGCGGGCTGTGCCGGCCCACCAGCGCTGTGCCGACCCACCAGCGCTGTGCCGGCCCGGGCCGGGCAAGGGTCAGCCGGGGATCAAGTGTGACGTCGTCCAGGGAGCGGCGGGCCTCCGCCGGCACCGGGTCGGGGGTGGCGGGGACGTCGGCCGGGCCCGGGAGGGGCGACGGCGAGGTGTCGATCCGGCTGGGCGTGGTGTCGATGGGCGAGGGGGCGTCGGGGTCCCAGTCGTCCCAGCCCTCGGCCGCGCGCCGCTTGGCGCGGCGCCGGTCGTTGATCCGGGCCACCTGGATGGCCATCTCGAACAGCACCACCAGGCCCAGCGCGAGCGCGATCATCGAGACCGGGTCCTGGCCGGGCGTGGCGACCGCGGCGAACACGAACAGCCCGAAGATGAGTCCTCGCCGCCAGCGGTTGAGCTGCTCGTAGGCGACGACGCCCGCGAAGTTGAGCATCACCACCAGCAGCGGGATCTCGAAGCTCACGCCGAAGATCAGCAGCAAGGCGATGACGAAGCTGAAGTAGTACTCGCCGGTGAGCGCCGTGGTCTGCACCCCGTCACCGATGGTGAGCAGGAAGCTCAGGCCCTGGGTGACGACGAAGTAGGCCAGCATTGCGCCGCCGACGAACAGCACCGCGGCGACGGAGACGAAGCTCAGCGCGTAGCGGCGCTCGTTGGAGTACAGGCCCGGGGTGATGAAGCCCCACAGCTGGTAGAGCCAGACCGGGCAGGCGAGCACGAAGCCCGCGGTGACCGCGACCCGCAGCCGCAGGTTGAACTGGTCGAACGGGCCGGTGGCGAGCAGGGTGCAGGTGCCGTCGTTGGTGAACTCGGCCCGCAGGCCGGCGTCCACGCTGCAGTACGGGTCGGTCAGCAGCGCGCCGAGGCTGGGCAGGCCCAGCAGCGGGACCGCGTACCAGATCCAGCCGACGATGGTGGTGACCGCCACCGCGGCCAGTGCGATTGTCAGCCGGGAACGCAGCTCGTAGAGGTGCTCGACGAGCGACATCGTGCCGTCGGGGCTCTTCGCCTTGCGGCCCCGACGCAGGGAGAAGCTGGCCACCGCCGCGGGGCTACAGCCCGGTGCCGGCGGGGCCCTGGCCCGTGCGGCTGGGCTCCTGGACCGGCGGCGCGGGGGTCTCGGCCTGCGGGACGGGCGCGGCGGGCGGGATCTGCGCGGCCGGCTGCTGCGGCGCGGCGGGCGGCGCCGGCGCGTCGGCGCCCTTGGTCGCGCCCTTGTCGGCCCCGTCGTCCTTGAGGCCCTTCATCTCGCCCTTGAACACGCGCGCGGACTGACCGATCGAGCGGGCCATGTCCGGCAGCCGCTTGGCCCCGAACAGCAGCACCAGGATGCCGATCAGGATCACGAATTCCCAGCCACCGAGACTCGGCATGGCGTCGTCCTTCCGAAGGGGTACGAACCGTCACTGAGTCTAACGGCCGAACCCTGTCCGGGGTTTCCCCCCTGCGTCCGTTCGTGTGCCGTTCACCCGCGACGCGACCGCACGGACGGGATCGCCGCGGCCCGCGCGCGCAGCCCGGAACGGGCCTCGGCGGCGGCCGCGCCGCACCGCCGGACCCGCCCCGCCACCACGAGGACCAGCACGGCGAGCAGCACGACGCCCACCCCCGCCACCACGTACGACACCAGCACGTCAGGGCCTCCCGTCGACCACGGCCAGGGCCTCGCGGGCCCTCGCCACCACCGCCTCCGCGAGCGCGGGCGGCTCCAGCACGCGCGCTCCCCCGCCGAGCCCGAGGACCAGGCGCACCAGCCAGGCCGGGTCGGCGAAGCGCATGAGCACCCGCACGCGGCCGTCCGGCTGCTCGACGACCTCCTCGACGGGGTAGTACTCCGACACCCACAGCGCGTCGGGTTCGAGCAGCAGCACCGCGGAGGCGTGGTCCGCGCGCGGGCGGTACGCCCCGGCCGAGACGTCGGTGGGCTCGGCGTCCGGGGGCGGCGCGGCGGGCTCGTCGAGCACGGCCACGTCCTCGACCCGGTCCAGCCGGAACAGCCGCACGCCCTCGGCCTTGCGGCACCAGGCCTCCAGGTAGCTGCGGCCGTCGGCGATGAGCAGCCGCATCGGGTCGACGACGCGGCGCGACACCGCGTCCCGCCCGGCGGTGTAGTAGACGATCCGCAGCGCGCGGCCGTCCTCCAGGGCGTGCCGGACGGCGGCGGCCGTGGCCTCCTCCTCGCCGGTCAGGTCCACGGCGACCCCGGCGGGTCCCGCGTCCCCCACCGCCTTCTCGATCTTGGCGGTGGCCCGGCGGACGGCGCCGGTGTCGACCACCCCGGGCTGCTCGGCCAGCGTCCGCAGCGCGACCAGCAGCGCCGTCGCCTCGGCGGTGGTCAGCCGCAGCGGGCGGCGCATGCCGGCGTCCTCGGTGACGGAGACGGTGTCGCCGGCGAAGGACAGGTCGATGAGGTCGCCGGGGCCGTAGCCGGGCAGCCCGCACATCCACAGCAGCTCGAGGTCGCGGCGCAGCTGGCGCTCGGTGACGCCGAAGTCGGCCGCCACCTCCGCGACGGTGATGCCCGGCCGGGCCTGCAGGTAGGGCACGAGCGAGAGCAGCCGCGGCAGCCGGGCGCCCACGGCCTCGGCACTCACGCCGGGCTCCCGACCGGGTCCGCGGACGCGACGGCCGCCCAGGTGCGGCGCACCCGCTCGGCGAGGTCGGCGGGTTCGAGCACCGCGACGTCCGGGCCGTGGCCGGCCAGCCAGCGGGCCACCATCACCGGGTCGCGCAGGTCGAGCTCCAGCTCCTCGCCGGGGCGCCCGCCGTGCTCCAGCGGGCCGGTGACCCGCCCGAGCCGGCGCAGCCCGTGCGCCCGCCCCGCCGCGACCCACACCCGCGCGGTGCCGACGACGGGCGGCAGGTCGTTGTTGCGGCGCACGATGGCCGTCAGGTCGACGCCGTCGGGCACCCGCACCGCCCCGG
Organism: Pseudonocardiales bacterium; assembly: GCA_026393175.1. Taxonomy (GTDB): domain Bacteria; phylum Actinomycetota; class Actinomycetes; order Mycobacteriales; family Pseudonocardiaceae; genus Pseudonocardia. The sequence continues at coordinate 3,145 of JAPLAT010000496.1, read as the reverse complement.
CCGGGCCGACGGCGCGGACCTCCCCGGTGATCCGGGAGACGCGGAAGGTGCGCATGTCGGCGCGGTCGCGGTCGTGCCCGACCAGGTACCAGCGCCCGCGCCAGGACACCACGCCCCACGGCTCGACGGTGCGCCGCACCACCTCCCCGCCGGGCCCGCCGCGGCGGTGCTCGAACGTGACCGCCCGCCCGTCCTGCACGGCGGCGAGCAGCGGCGCGAACGCCGGGTCGCCCGCGCGCACCCGCGGCTGCACGCGCCCGGAGTCCTCGTCCACCTCCACACCCGCGGCGCGCAGCTTGACCAGGGCGCCCCGGGCGGCGCCGGACAGCTGCGGGGAGTCCCACAGGCGCGCGGCCAGCGCGACGGCGGCGGCCTCGTCGGGCTCCAGCTCGATCTCGCCGAGCTCGTAGTCCTGCCGCGCGATGCGGTAGCCGTCCGCGGTGTCCAGGCCGCGCCGCCCGCTCTCCAGCGGCACGCCCAGCTCGCGCAGCTCCGCCTTGTCCCGCTCGAACATGCGGAAGAACGCGTCGTCGGTGTCGGGGTAGCCGGGCACGGTGGCGCGGATCCGCTCGGCGGTGAGGTACTGGCGGGTGGAGAGCAGGCAGATGACGAGGTTCACCAGCCGCTCGGCCCGCGAGGAGGACACGTCCGGCATGGTACGACCGCGCCCGCGACCGCCGCGGGCGCCCGGCGGGCGTCTCATCCTGCGACACCCGGGCGGGGCGTCTTGACCACGTCCGCACGGGGGCGAACGCTGGCCCGATGGCCGCGCAGACCCCCGAAGCCGAGACGTTCAACCCGTGGACCGTCGTCAACCTGGTGTTCCACCACCTGGCCGAGGCCGGGCTGCACCCGGTGCTGGGCGAGGCGGGCGATCCGGCGGTGCCGGCGGCGGCGCTGCTGCGGGCGTTCGGCATCGAGCCGGGCCGCAACGACGAGACCGTCGCGTCCGCGTCCGTGCAGGACGAGCTCGCGCGCGTGCGGGAGAAGATGTTCGGCGAGGCCTGACGCGTACCGGCGGGTCTCGGGACGGGCGCGCGGGGGGTGCGCCGGTCAGCCGGGCCGGGCGAGCAGGCGCCGCACCCCGGCGCGGGCGGCGCGCGACGCCGCCCCGGTGACGGCCTCCAGCGGCCCGCGGAGCCCGGCGAGCCGCAGCGCCGCACCGGCGGCGGCCGCCACCGCCAGGTGCCCGAGCAGGACGCTCCCCCGGCCGTCCCCCTCGGCCGGGTGGACGGCGAGCGCGACGACGTGGGCCGTGTAGAACGTCAGCGGCACCGCGCCCACCGCGGCCGGCAGCCACGTCACGGCCGGGGCCCACCGGGCGAGCAGCAGCGCCGCCCCGAGCACGGCGAGCGCGGTGCCGGTCGTGTGGGCGAGGTCCAGGGGCGTGCCCGAGTGCGGCAGCGCGACGCCCAGCCACCACCAGGTGTCGGTCGGGGTCGAGCCGTACTGCCGCTCGGCGAGCTCCGCCGCGGGCAGCGCCGGTCCCGCCGCCCGCACGAGCAGCCCGGACACGACCAGTGCCGCCGCCGCGAGCGCCGCGCCCCCGATCAGCAGGGCGCGGGCCACGGCGGGGCGCCGCAGGTCCAGGCGGCCGACGGCCAGACCGGCCAGCAGGTAGGCCGTCCACGGCAGCACCGGGTAGTAGCCGGTCAGGGCCAGGGTGGTGAGCAGCCCGCCGGGGTCGGCGAGGTCGGGCAGGGACGCCTGCGGTCCCGGCCCGTCGGGCAGCCCGGCCCGCAGCGCGTGGCTCAGCACCGGCCCGGCGACGACCAGCACGGCCGCCCCCGCCGCGAGCGCCCCGGCCGGCAGCCGCAGCAGCGGCACGGCCAGGGCGAACAGCAGCCCGTAGTAGGCGAGGATCACCGCGACGGGCGGGTCGAGCTCGGCCAGCGCCAGCCCGAGCAGCCCGACCAGCACCGCGCGCACCAGCAGCCCGGCCCCGGCCGCGGCGTGCTCCCGGCCGTCGCGCGGGCGGTCCGGGCCGCCGGTGGCCAGCGCGATCCCGACGCCGGCCAGCACCGCGAACAGGGCCGACGAGCGCCCGTCGGCGACGAGCCCGGTCAGCGTGGGCGCGCCGTCCGCGTCCTCCAGCGGCAGGGTGTGCGTGCAGGCCATCCCGACCAGGGCCGCGGCCCGGGCCGCGTCGACCCCGTCGAGCCGCCCCCGCCGCGCGGCCCGTCGCGTCGTGCCCGCACCCCCGGCCCGTGCCGCACCCCCGGTTCCCCGGCGCGGGGGGTCACGGGCGGGCGGTCACGACCGTCACCGGGCCGTCGGGGCTGGCCCCGGTGCGGCGCAGCCAGTCCTCCAGCGCATGCCGGGCGTCGTACAGGGACGGCCGGCGGGCCGGGTCGTTGTCCATCGCGGCGTGCAGGAGGGCCAGGTGCGCGCTGCGCGGGGGCAGGTGCGACAGCGGCGCGCCCGAGGCCGCCGCCCGCAGCCCGGACACCGCGTCCGGGTGGCCGCCGCGGGGCGGGTGCCCGGTCAGGGCGTAGGAGATCGTGGCGGCGAGCTGCCAGGAGTCCGACGCCGGGGTGGCCCGCTGCCCGGCCGCCACCTCGGGGGCCAGGAAGTCCGGGGTGCCCAGCACGAAACCGGCCTGGGTGAGCGTGGCGTCGCCGGACTTGCGCGCGATGCCGAAGTCGATGAGGTGCGCCAGCCCGCCCGCGTCGACGATGACGTTGCCCGGCTTGACGTCGCGGTGCATGACGCCGATGCCGTGCGCGGCGTCGAGCGCCCCGGCGACGGTCGCCCAGACCCGCGCGGCGGCGATGTCGTCGAGCAGGCCGCGGCCGCGGACGAGCTCGCCGAGGGACTGGCCGTCGACGTACTCCATGACGATGACCAGGCCGTCGAGCCCGGCCAGCCCGGGGTCGCTGGAGGCGGTGACCAGGTCGAAGATGCGCACGCAGTGCGGGTGGCGCACCGACCGCAGCGCGGTGGCCTCGCGCTCGATGCGCTGCTCGGTCTCCGCGTCGGGGGCGTGCGCCGCCTTGAGCGCGACGGTGCGCCCGAGCCGGGTGTCCTCGGCCAGCCAGACCTTGCCGAACCCGCCCTCGCCCAGGCGGCGGATCAGCCGGAAGCGCGGCCGGCCGGGAGCGCCGGCGGCGGCGCCGGCCGCGAGCGGGGCGACGAGCGTGGGCGT
>JAPLAT010000494.1 GCA_026393175.1 Pseudonocardiales bacterium | reverse complement strand
TGGCCTGCCACTTCGCGGAGGGGATCCGCAGCGGGGAGATCCGGCCGCACGCCGTGGAGGCCGTGGCGGGCGACGACGTGCTCGCGCCCGGTGCCGTCCCCGAGCTCCCCGGGTCGGTCACCGAGGTGCTGGGCCGCTGAGGGTCGGCCGCTGAGGGTCGGCCGCTGAGGATCGGCCGCTGAGGGTCGGGCGCTGTCCTGTCGCACAGGATCATGGAGATCATCGAGAGCGACCGCTCCCAGGTGGTCCAGAAAGCCGCTTGACCCGCCTGGTATCAGCCGTCGTGTCCCGCCTCTCGTCCTCGCACCGGAGAGAGGCGGGACATGGACACCCGATCGTGGGATACCGTCGGCGCGCCGCGAGACCCGCAGGCGCCGCGACCCCTGGGCAGGACGAGTGGAACCGACCGACGTGGCCGACACGGTGCGGCGTGCCGCGGCGGGCGACCGCGCGGCCTGGGACGCCCTCGTCACGGCCTTCGGCCGGCTGGTCTGGTCCGTCGCGACGGCGCACCGGCTGGGCCCGGCCGACGCCGCGGAGGTCTCGCAGACCACCTGGCTGCGCCTGGTGGAGAACCTCGACCGGATCGAGCGCCCCGAGCGGCTGGGCGGGTGGCTGGCCACGACGGCCCGCCGCGAGTCGCTGCGGCTGATCAAGCTGCGCGGCCGGGAGACGCCGACCGACGACGAGAGCCGGCTGGACCACGGCGACGACCCCACGCCCGAGTCGGTGGCGGTGGGCCGCGACCGCGACGAGCGGGTGCGCCGCGCGTTCGCCGCGCTGCCCGAGCGGTGCCGGCTGCTGCTGCACATGGTGGTCGTGCTCCGGCCGCCCTACACCGAGGTCGCCGCGGCGCTGGACATGCCGATCGGCAGCATCGGCCCCACCCGGGCCCGCTGCCTGGAGCGCCTGCGCCGGCTGCTCGCCACCGACGGCATCACCACCTCGGGGGGTGCGTGAGATGACCGCGTTCGACGACGACGCGCTGCTCGACGAGCTCGCCGACCTGCTGGCGGCCGACCACGACCCGCCCCCGGAGGTGCTGCACGCCGCCCGGGAGAGCTTCACCTGGCGCACGGTGGACGCCGAGCTGGCCACGCTGGTGTTCGACTCGCTGATCGACGACGAGGCGGCCGCGATGCGCGCGTCCGACCGGTCCCGGTTCCTGACCTTCGAGGTCGGGGCCGTCACCGTCGAGGTGGAGGTGGAGTCCGCGCCGGCGGGCCGCAGGATGCTGGGACAGATCGTCCCGCCCCGGACCGCGGAGCTCGAGGTCCGCCGTGGCCGGGACGTGCTGGCCCGCGGCACCGCGGACGACCTGGGCCGGTTCGTGCTGGCTCTCCCGGACGGGCCCGACCGCGTCACCCTCCACTGCCGGTTCGCCGACGGGTCCGGCGTGGAGTCGGTGCCCGAGGTGATCTGAGCCCGCGCGGGCCGGTCCGGTGAGGCGGCCGGTCCCGCGCGGCCGGTCAGGGTGCGACGTGGTCGAACATCAGGGCCGGACCCGCGCCGGGCACCTCCTGGCCCCGGGCGTGGTCCACGAGCGCGTCGGCGGCCTGCCGGCTGGACTCGCCGGGTGTCCGGCTCATCCGGGCCGCGACGAGCCCGGCGAACAGCGGGGCGGAGAAGGAGGTGCCGCTCCACCGCGCGACGTGGTGGAAGTCCATCCCGAACGGGGCCATGGGCGGCTGACGGTAGGTGTAGCGGCCCTCCGCGTACGCGTTGACCATGCCGTCGCCCAGGGTCCAGACGTCCACCCAGCGGCCGTGGTTGCTGAACCAGGCCCGTCCCCGCTGGTCGAAGGCCAGGGCGCCGACGCCGTAGACCTCCTCGTGGGCCGCGGGCCAGAACGGGCGGGTCGTGTGGTCGTTGCCGGCGGCGGCGACGAGGATGGTCTTCCGGCGCTCCCGCAGATAGCGCTCCACGACGACCTGACCGAGGACCGACGGCAGGTCGAAGCGCGTGTAGCCCCCCGCGGACAGGCTGACGATGTCCGGGTCGAGATCGAGGGCGCGGACCAGCGCGGCCGCGACGAACGACTCGACGTCGGCCCCGGCGAAGCGGAAGGCGTTGTGCACGGTGACCGCCGAGCCCGGCGCGGCGCAGCGGGCGACGCCCGCGGCGAAGACCCCGTGGCCGGCGTACTCGTCCAGGCGGACCGGGTTCCCCGCGACGACGGCGTCGTCGCCGTCCCCGTCCACCCCGTGGAGCCAGGCGTGCACGGGCGGCCGGTCGGGCAGCCCGCGGTCCGGGATGACGATCCCGACGTCGCGTCCCGCGTCCCCGCCGGCCTCCGGCGGCCACGGGCCCCACCCCGCGGGCAGGGGCTCCGGCTCGATGGCCGGGCAGTTGGTCACGCCGGTGATCGACACGAAGTGGTCGGGGGTGAACACGCCGCGCCCGAACGCGCCGTCCAGCCGATCGAGTGCCTCGGGCACCGGTAGCCCGCCGGTCGTCATGACGTCGATCTCCGGGAGCGACTCGTCCAGGAGCCTGCTGTCCGGCAGGATCTCGGCGGCCCGGGCACGGATGTCCGCGTTGCCGGCGTCGTCGGTGGTGTCGGTGCGCCGGATCACGCGCCCGGCGGCGTACTCGTAGTGCACGTCGCGCCGGTCGTACGGCTCCACCGCGATCTCGATCCGGTCCGCCTCCGCGACGTCGCGCTGCCGCTCCGCGAGAGCGTCGCGGATGAGACGGAACTGCGCGCGGAAGACCTCGTCCCCCATCTCCTCGAAGCGTTCTGGCATCGACCGCCCTCTCTGCTCACACCCGTGTGGTCCCCTCGATGAGCAGCCGTACCGGCCGGAGATACGCGATACTCACTCTCCGTGGACCGCACCGCCACGATCGAGGTCTCGCCCGACCGGCTGGGCCTGTTACCGCTGTCGGTGTCACGCCCCCGGGACGCGCTGCGCCTCGCCCGCCAGCAGCTCGAGACGGGCCCGGACCCCCTGGAGGCCTCGGTCGCCCGCCAGGCGATCGGCATCGTGCTGCGCGACTTCGGCGACAGCCGGGAGGCGATCCGGGAGCTGCGGACGGCCCGGCTCCTGGCCCGCCGGGCCGGCTCGGCCGAGCGCGAGGCCGACGTGTGGGCGTCGCTGGGGATCGCCCTCGTCATGGACGGTCGCACCGCCCAGGGACGCGGCGCCCTCGACCGCGCCCTGGAGCTGGCCGAGGGTGCCCAGGCCGGGCGCATCCTCATGCGTCGCGGCAGCGCCCTGATGACCCTGGGTGAGTACGACGCGGCCCTGCGGGACCTCGAGCCCGCGGTGGCCGTCCTGCGGGAGGCGGGTGACACCCTCTGGCTGCCCCGGTCGCTGACCGCGCGGGCGTTCGCGCTGCTCGGGCTCGGTGCGGTGGACCGGGCACGCGCCGACCTGGTGGAGGCCGAAGACCTCCTGGCGACGGGCGGGCAGGAGCTGGAGTCGGCGCGGGCGCGGCAGAACCGCGGCGTGGTGGCCTTCCGCGACGGCGACCTCCCCGTCGCCCTGGAGTGTTTCGACGAGGCGGAGGAACGCTTCGCCGCGCTCGGCGTCGTCGATCCAGAACTGAGCGCCGACCGCTGCCACGCGTTGCTCGTGGCAGGCCTCCCGGCGGAGGCGCTGCACGCCGCCGACGCGGCACTCGCGCACCTGGACTCCATCGGCGGGACGGCCGCCCGGCGGGCCGAGATCCTGCTGGGCGCGGCGAACGCGGCGCTGGCGGTGCCCGATCCCGGCGCCGCGCTGGACCGGGCCCGGCAGGCCCGGCTCGGGTTCACCCGGCAGCAGCGGGAGCGGTGGCGGGCCCGCGCCCACCTCGTCGAGCTCCGGGCCCGGTTCGACTCCGGGGAGACGACGGGCCGGCTGCTCCGCGACGTCGACCGGTGCGCCGCCCGGCTCGAGGAGTGGTCCGAGGAGGAGAGGGGCGCCGCACACCTGCTGGCCGGGCGGCTGGCGCTCCGCCTCGGCCGCGCGGAGGAGGGCCGCCACCACCTGGTGGCCGCGGCCCGCGACCGGCGGAGCCGCTCGCCCGCGGCCCGTGCCGTCGGCTGGCTGGCCGAGGCGCTGCGCGCGGAGGTGGACGGCGACGCGCGCCGGCTGCGGCAGGCCTGCCGGCGCGGGCTGCAGGCCGTCGACGAGCTGCGGCAGTCCATGCGCTCGTCCGAGCTCCGGGCGCACGTGACGCGGCACGGCGGCGAGCTGGCCGCCACCGCGCTGCGGCACGCGCTGCACCACGGAACGGCCCGGCAGCTGCTGGTGTGGAGCGAGCGGTGGCGCGGGAGCGCGCTCGTCGCGCCCTCGGTGCGCCCGTCCGCCGATCCCGCCATGCGCGCCGACCTCGCCGCGCTGCGCGAGATCTCCAGCCGGACGGCCGACGCGACACCGCCCGTGCTGCGCCGCGAGCAGGCCCGCCTGGAGCGGGCGATCCGGGCCCGGGCGATGCGGGCGTCGGGCGCGGGGGCCGCCGGGACGGGCGGGCTCGACGTCGGCTCCCTGCTCGACGCGCTCGGCTCCACGACGCGGCTGGTCCAGCTCATCGACGTCGACGGTGCGCTGCACGCGGTCGTCGTCGGTGCCGGGCGGGTCCGCCGGCACGTCGTCGGCCCGACCGCCCGGGCGGTCCGGGAGGTCGACCTCGCCCGGTTCGGGCTCAAGCGGGTGCTGAGCCGTCCCCGGCCCGCGGCGCTGGCCCTGCTCGCCTCGGCGGGGCCGCTGCTCTCCGCCGCCCTGCTCGGCGGCGCAGCCGGCCACCTCGGCGAGGGGGACGTCGTGATCGTCCCGCCCGGCATCCTGCACGCCGTGCCGTGGGCGATGGTGCCCGCGCTGGCCGACCGGGCGGTGTCGGTGGCGCCCTCGGCGAGCGCCTGGCTGCGCGCCCGGACCGCTCCGCCCGCGCCGTCGGACCGGGTCGTGCTCGTGCACGGCCCGGGGCTGGCCGCGGCCGGCGCGGAGGTCGCCGGTCTCGCCGCGGGCTACCCCGGGGCCGTCGTCCTGGGCGGGGGCACCGCCACGGCGGCGAACGTCCTCGCCGCGCTCGACGGCGCGGACCTCGCCCACGTCGCCGCGCACGGGACGTTCCGGGCCGACAGCCCGCTGTTCTCGTCGCTGCGCCTGGACGACGGGCCGCTGACGGTGCACGACCTCGAGCAGCTCGCCCGTTCGCCGCGCCGGGTGGTGCTGCCCGCCTGCGACTCCGCGCTGCTCGGCCCGGCCGGGGCGGACGAGCTGCTGGGGCTGACCAGCTCGCTGCTGCCGCTGGGGACCACCGGGGTCGTGGCCGGGGTGGTCCCGGTCGGGGACGAGGCGACCGCTGCGCTCATGGGTCGGCTGCACGGGCACCTGCGCGCCGGACACACGCTCGCGGAGGCGCTGCGGCGGTCGCGGCCGGGCGGCGGCGAGGACCCGGTCGCGGTGGCGACCGGCTGGTCGTTCGTCAGCCTGGGCGCGGGCTGATCCCGGTCGCTCAGCGCCGCCGGCGGAACTCCGCGAGCAGCACGTCGCACGCCTCGTCGGACAGGGTCTCGACCGGGACGGAGCCGAGGGCGGCGATCGTGGCGCGCAGCTGGTCGAGGTAGGTCCGGCACGCCTCGCACGCGGCGAGGTGCGCCTCCACGACGGCGACCTCGTCGGGCGGCAGCGCCCCCTCCAGGTACTCGGTGAGCAGCTCGACGAGCTCGGCGCAGGCGATCTCGCGGGGCGTCACGCGACGGTCACCGCCTCCAGGGCGGCGCGGAGCCGGGCCCGGCCGCGATGCAGCAGGACGCGCTGGTTGGCGGGGGTGAGGGCGAGCAGCGCGCACACCTCCTCCGCGTCCAGCCCGTGCACGTCGCGCAGCTCCACCACGGCGCGCTGCCGCTCGGGCAGCCCGGCGAGCGCGCGCCCCAGCTCAGCACGGAACTCCGCGGCCAGCAGCGCGGGCTCCGGCCCCCAGTCGGCCGGGGCGGCCTCGTCGCGCCAGTGGCCGGGGTACTCGGGATCGCCGTCGTCGCGGAAGCGGGCCGGGTCGACGGTCGGGCCGCGGTCGGGCGCGCCGTGCTCGACCCGGCCGCGCCGCCGCGCGGTGTGCAGCAGGATCCGGAACACCCAGGTGCGCAGCGAGGCGCGGCCCTCGAAGCCGTCGAGCGAGCGCAGGACGCCGATCCAGGCCTCCTGCACGACCTCCTCCGCCGAGGCGTGGGTGCGGACGTGCGCCCGCGCGACGCGGAGCATCGCGGGCGACCACGAGCGGACGACGTCGGCGAAGGCCGCCTCGTCGCCGGCCCGCAGGCGGGCGAGCAGGGCCGGGTCCTCCCGCACCCGCGCAGGGTAGCGGCCCTCACGCCGGCACCGGCACCGCTCGGGGCAGCAGCGCCAGTGCCGCCGCCGGGAGTACGAGCACCGACACCAGCCCGGCCGCGACGAGCCCGGCCCCGACGGCCGGGTCGAGCAGGCGCATCTCCTCGCCGATCTCCGTCGCGGCCAGCAGGAACGGCAGCGAGGTCGCCTGCAGCAGGGCCACGGCGACGACCTCGCGGCGGGACAGCTCCCCCGCGAAGGCGAGCGCAGGCAGGCCGCGCACCAGCAGCAGCGCCGCCAGGAACACGGGGACGAGCAGGAGCGCCGAGGGCTGCGCGGCGAGCCCGCGCAGGTCCAGGGTCAGGCCGCTGGTCACGAAGAACACCGGCACCAGCAGCCCGAAGCCGACGGCGTCGAGCTTCACCGGGTACAGCGGGTGCGTCCGGCCCGGGTCGGGGTCGAGCGCGCGGACGAGCAGCCCGGCGAGGAACGCGCCCAGGATCGCCTCGAACCCGAGCTGCTGGGCGGCCAGCGCCAGCCCCGCCACCAGGAGCACGGTGAGCCGGACGCGGATCTGGGCGCTGGTGTCCGCCAGCCGGGTGATCACGGCGGAGAGCCGCATCGAGTGCCGCACGCCGACCACGGTGAGCGCGATCGCGCCGAGGGCGGCCAGCAGCAGGGCCAGCAGCAGCAGCCTGCCGGCGAGCGGGGTGTCGGACCCGGCCAGGCCGACCGACAGGATCAGCACCGCCGCCACCTCCCCGGCCGACGCCCCCGCGACGGCGAGGCGCCCGACCGGCCGCTCCAGCGCCCCCGCGTCGGCCAGCACCGGGACGACGAGCCCGAGCGAGGTCGCCAGCAGCGCGACGCCGAGCAGCACCGCCCCGCCGACGCCCAGCGCCGCCAGCGCCGCGGTGACGGCGGCCGCCGCGGCCAGCGAGATCAGCAGGGACAGCCCCACCCGGCGGCCGGGCCGGCCGCGGAAGCGGCGCAGGTCCACCTCGTACCCGGCGAGGAACAGCAGGAACGACAGCCCCAGCAGGGCCAGCGCCCGCACCGTCGCGTCGGGGGTGACCCAGCCGAGCAGCGAGGGACCCAGCGCGATCCCGGCGAGGATCTCCAGCAGCGCGCCCGGCAGCCGCAGCCACGGCAGCAGCCCGAGCAGCAGCGGCACCCCCGCCGCGACGGCCAGCACGACGACGAGCCCGGCGCTCACGGCCGCCCCCCGGATGGCAGCAAAGCCACGTTGCTGCCACGAGATGGCCTGAAAGTGGCTTTGCTGCAACGCGGTCGCGGGAGCACGGCTACACCAGCTCGCCGTCGGCGTGCACGTGCAGGAGCGCGGGCCCGTCGGCGGCGAACAGCTCCTTCATGCCGTCGTCGAGCTCGTCGGCCCGGTGCACCGGGATGCCGGTGGCGCCGCACAGCCGGGCGTAGGCGGTGAAGTCCGGGTTCACCAGCGAGGTCTGCCAGACCGGCAGCCGGCCCGCCAGCTGCTCCTTGCTGATCTTGCCCAGCGCGCCGTTGTCGAGCAGCACGTGCTTGACCCCGATCCCGTACTTGACGGCGGTCGTCAGCTCGGCGAGGTACTGCCCGAAGCCGCCGTCGCCGGTCACCGCGACGATCGGCCGCTCCGGGCAGGCGGCCCAGGCGCCCATCGCCGCCGGGTAGCCGAAGCCGATCGAGCCCAGGTAGCCCGACATGAGCACCGGCTGCCCGGCGCTCTCGAAGTACCGGCCGAACGAGTACGCGTGGTTGCCGACGTCGACGGCGATCACGGCGTCGGCCGGGCAGTGCGCGGACAGCGCGGCGAACACCGCCGCGCTCGCGACGCCGCGGCCCCGGTCGTCGCGGGCGCGGCGGGCCTTCTCCGCCCGCCAGATCGCCCACCGGGCGGCGACGTCGCCCCGCTGGTCGACCGCAGGCACCGCGCCCAGCCCGGCGCCGATCGCCCGCAGCGCCACCGCCGCGTCCCCGAGCACCCCGACGTCGACGGCGTGGAACCGGCCGATCGCCTCCGGCGCGTCGTCGACCTGCACGATCGGCTTGTACGGCGCGATCCCGGTGTGGTTGGAGAACGACGCGCCGACGACGAGCAGCAGGTCCGACTCGTTCATCAGCCAGGACGCCACGGGCGTGCCGGAGCGACCCAGCACCCCCGCGCCCAGGGGGTGGGTGTCGGGCACGAGCCCCTTCGCCCGGAACGTGGTGAGCACCGGGGCGCCGAGGCGCTCGGCCAGCGCGCGCACCTCGTCGGCGGCCCCGCGGGCGCCCTGGCCCACGACCAGCACCGGGCGGCGGGCCGCGCGCAGCCGGGCCACCGCGGCGTCGACGGACGCGGGTGCGGGGGCCGTCGCCAGGTCGGCGCGGCGCCCGTCCGGCGTCCCGGCCGGCGCCGAGGACGGCAGGTCCTGCACCTCGTCGGGCAGCACCAGGTGCGCGACGCCGCGCCCGTCCACCGCGTGCTTGACGGCCGAGGCGGCCAGCTCGGCGTGGTCGGAGCCGGCGTGCACGGTCACGGTGGACACGGCCACGTCGCGGAACACCGCCGAGAGGTCGACGTCCTGGAACGCCCCGCGCCCGAGCACCGACGAGGGCACCTGGCCGGAGATCGCGAGCACCGGGGCGCCGTCGAGCCTGGCGTCGTAGAGCCCGGTGAGCAGGTTCGTCGAGCCCGGCCCGGCGATCGCGAAGCAGGCGGCGGGACGGCCGGTGAGCTTGCCGTACGCGCTCGCGGCGAACGCGGCCGCACCCTCGTGCCGGATCCCGACGTAGCGCAGCTCGCCGCGCTCCTCGGCCCGGCGCAGCGCCTCGGCGAAGCCGAGGTTGGAGTGCCCGACCATGCCGAACACGGTGTCGACGCCCCACGCGACCAGCGTCTCCACCAGCACGTCGGCGACGCTGCGCGGGCGCGGCGCGGGGTCGGGCAGCTCCACGTACGTCCCGTCGGCGCGCTCCTCCACCGCGTACGCGGGCGGCGCGTCGGAGAACCCCTCCGGCGGGCGCCCGGTCAGCGGGTCGTAGTCGTAGCCGTGCCACGGGCAGCGCAGCAGCCCGTTCTCGATCGACCCCTCGCCGAGCGGGCCGCCCTGGTGCGGGCAGTGGTTGTCCAGCGCGCCGACCCGCCCGCCGCAGCGGCTGAGCGCGAGCGTGCGCCCGTCGACGACGGCGGTGCGGACGCGTCCCTCGTCGGGGGTCTCGTCGATGCGGTGCCAGGTCATCGGGCCACCCCCGCGTAGGGGACGCCGACCAGGTCGGCCACGTCCCGCTTCCAGCTCGTGAGGTCGCGCGGGGTGAAGTGCGACAGCGAGTCGTGCCCGCACGCGCGGGCGAGCACGACCATCAGCTCGGTGATCGCGTGCAGGTAGCGGGTGAGCTGCCCGGCCGCGCGCTGCACGGGCAGCCGGGCCCGCAGGTGCGGCTTCTGCGTGGCGATGCCCATGGGGCAGTTGTCGGTGTGGCAGGCGCGCATGCCGACGCACCCGATCGCCTGCAGCGCGACGTTGGAGACGGCGATGGCGTCGGCACCCAGCGCGAGCGCCTTGACCATGTCCTGGGCCCGGCGGAACCCGCCCGTCGCCACGAGCGTGACGTCGCGGGCGCCGGCCAGGTCGAGATGGCGCCGGGCCCGGGCGAGGGCGGCCATCGTCGGCACGCCGATCGTGTCCCGGAAGATCGTCGGCGCGGCGCCGGTGCCGCCGCCCCGGCCGTCGAGGATGACGTAGTCGACGCCGATGTCCAGGGCGGCGTCGAGGTCGGACTCGACGTGCTGGGCCGACATCTTCACCCCGACCGGGATGCCGCCCGACCGCTCGCGCACGCGGTCCACCAGCGCCTTCGCGTCGAGCAGCGTGGTCCACTCGGTGAAGCGGGCGGGGGAGACCGCCGCCGTGCCCTCGGGCAGGCCGCGCACCTCGGCGATCCGGCCGACGACCTTGCTGCCCGGCAGGTGCCCCCCGGTGCCGGTCTTCGCGCCCTGCCCGAGCTTGAGGTGCAGCGCCTGCACCCGGTCGAGGTGCGCCTCGTCCCAGCCGAACCGGCCCGACGCCAGCTCGTAGAGGTAGCGCGAGCTCTCCGCCTGCTCCTCGGGCAGCATCCCGCCCTCCCCCGAGCAGATCGCGGTGCCCGCGCCCTCGGCCCCGCGGGCCAGCGCCACCTTCGCCTCCTCCGACAGCGCGCCGAAGCTCATGTCGGAGACGAACACCGGGATCTCCAGCCGCAGCGGCCGCGCCGCAGCCGGGCCGATCGTCACCGCGGTGTCGACGGGGGCGTCGTCGAGCATCGGGAAGCGGTGCAGCTGCGCGGTGAGCACCTGCAGGTCGTCCCAGCCCGGCAGCTCCGTGCGCGGGACGCCCATCGCGGCGACGGCGCCGTGCGCCCCCGACAGCCCGTCCTTCGCCAGCTTGTGGATCTCCGCGACGTAGGGCTCCTCCGGGGTGTCCTGGTGCGGGTCGTCGAAGAGCCGGTCGTAGGTGGAGACGACCGCGCGCTCCGGGCGCATCGTCCGGTAGTCGACGAGCTCGTCCTTCGCGACCCGCATCTCGCCGTCCTCGACGTGGCAGGTGAACTTGTAGAGGCGCTCCGCGGGGTTGTAGGCGCTCACGCCGGTGTCGAGGCGGTAGTCCCAGCCGTGCACGCCGCAGATCAGGTTGGTGCCCTCCACCCGGCCGTCGGCGAGCAGCGCGCCGCGGTGCGGGCAACGGCCCTCGAAGACGTGCGCGGTGTCGCCGCGGCGGACGATCACCAGGTCGATGCCGTCGGCGGCGGCGTGGGTGGGGGTGTCCTCGGGCAGATCGGCGAACCTCGCCACGGTGAGGAAGGTGCTCTCCATGTAACGCTCCCGGCGTCGACGGACACGTAGTCGCGAGGACAGTGCCGCGCGACCGGGCCGGCGTTACACGGGAGGAACCACCGATGGACGAGACGACCCGCCGCAGCCTGCACGGCGTGGGCGAGCTGTTGATCGCCGGGCCGCAGCACCGCGCGCACGGCACCATCCGGCTGCGCCCGACGCCCGGCGGGTTCGGCGGCGTGGCCGTCGACCTGCGGGTGGCGGGCACCGACCTGGTGTGGGAGGGCGGGCGGGCCCCGCTCAGCGGGACCTACCGCGCGCTGGCCGCGGCCGCCGGGGTCGAGCCGGGGCCGCCGGAGGGGGTCTACCACGACTCGTCCGGCGCCGGTCCGGACGACGAGATCGTCGTCGACCCGGCGGCCGCCGCGGAGCTCGCGGACTGGTTCGCCCGCGGCGACGCCGGGCTGCGCGCGTTCGCCCCGGAGCGGACGCCGGTGCTCTGGCCCGAGCATTTCGACCTCGCGATCGACCTGGACGAGGTGAACTACGGCGTCTCGCCCGGCGACGCCGGCCACCCCGAGCCCTACGCCTACGTCGGCCCGTGGACCCCGCGGGAGGGCCCGTTCTGGAACGCCCCCTTCGGCGCGCTGCGCCCGGCGTCGGAGCTGCCGGACGCCGCCGCGGTGGCGGCCTTCTTCGCCGAGGGCCGCGCGGCGGCCGCCTGACCTCGCAGACCGGTGCGCACCTCGCAGACCGCCGGCCCCCTGCGAGGTCGCCCCGCGGTCTGCGAGGTCAGGCGGACTCGCGGCCGGAGGAGCCGAGGCGGGGGAACGGGCGCAGGGAGAACACCACCTCGACCGGGACCTCGAAGTGCTCGGCCACCCGCAACGCGAGGTGCAGGCTCGGGCTGTACTCGCCGCGCTCCAGGTAGCCGACCGTCTGGTAGTGCACGCCGAGCGCCTCGGCCAGCTCGCGCCGGGACATGCCCCGCTCGGCCCGCAGCATCGCGATGCGGTTGTGGATCGTCTCGGACATCGCCGCCATCCTGCTACGCGCGCTGCAGGGCCTGCGTCCGGCGGGCCTGCACCGCGGATCCGGACTCCCGCCGGGCCATGCGGCGCAGCAGCACCGGGCCGAGCACCAGGCCGACGGCGGACCAGGCCCCGAGCACCGCGATCGTCTCCAGGGTGCGCCAGCTGCCCCCGATCTCCAGCGCGGCCGCCTCCGCGGGCAGCAGGGTCGAGCGCAGGCCCAGCCCCAGCCAGTAGACCGGGAACGCCTGCACCAGCACCTGCACCCAGCCCCACAGCGCCTGCACCGGGAAGAACAGCCCGGAGACGGTGGCGAGCGCGCCGGTGGCCGCGAACCCGAGGCCGCCGATGACCCGCGGGTTGCGGACCACCGACCCGATCAGCAGCCCGAGCGGCAGCACGGCGGCCAGCCCGAGCAGCACGTAGCCGAGCAGGCCCGCCCAGGCGGCCGGGCCCACGGCCGGCCCCGGCACGAGGACCAGGGCCGGGACCAGCACCAGCCCCAGGCTGAGCACCCCGTCCAGCACCGCGTAGGCGCACAGCCCGATCACGTAGGTCGACATCCCGCCGGGGACCGCCTTGGCGCGCAGCAGCGTGCCGTCCTCGCGCTCGCTCGCCAGCATCGTGGCGGTACCCGTCACGCCGAAGGACAGCATCAGGGCGAGCAGGGACGGCAGCAGCGCCGCGCTGAGCGCGATGCCCGTGCCGGGGATCGTCGAGCCGCCGTTGACCAGCAGCACGGCCAGGGGGACGCCGCAGAAGACGGCGTACTGGAACACCCCCTCCCCGGAGGTGACCATGCCACGGAAGCCGATCCAGCCACGCGCGAGACCGAGCCGCAGGCCGTTCACGCGGGCACCTCCTCGGGGGTGCGGGGCGCGGCCGGGTCCTCGTGGCGGCGCACCATCGCCATGTAGGTGTCCTCCAGCGACGCCCTCCGCACCTCCAGCTCCGCGACCTCCGGGCCCGGCGACGCGAGCAGCTCGCGCAGGAACGCGACGGCGTCCTCGGTGCTGTGCACGAACCGGTCCCCGCCCCGCGACCACCGCACCTCGGTGCGGCCCGCGGCCTGGCGGGCCAGCTGGTCCGCGCTGCCGTCGGCGACGATCCGGCCGTCGGCGAGGATCAGGATGCGGTCGGCGAGCCGCTCGGCCTCGGCCAGGTCGTGGGTCGTCAGCAGGACGGTGGTGCTCTCCAGGTCGGTGAGCCGGTGCACCAGGTCGTGGAAGTCGCGGCGCGCCTCCGGGTCGAAGCCGGCCGTCGGCTCGTCGAGGAACAGCAACCGCGGCCGGCCGACGATGCCGATCGCCACGTCCAGGCGCCTGCGCTGGCCGCCGGACAGCGTGGCGATCCGCTGGTCCGCGTGGTCGGCCAGGCCGACGAGCGCGAGGAGGTCGTCCGCGTCGGCCGGGCGCGGGCGCGCGGGCGTGCCGAAGCGGGCGTAGTGCGCGCCGAGGTGGCGCAGCAGCTCACGGACCCGCCACTTGCCGTGGTCGCGCCAGGACTGCAGCACCATCCCGACGTCGGCCCGCCAGCGCTCGTCGGCCCGCGCCGGGTCGGCCCCGAGCACCGTGACCTCACCGGCGGACCGCTCCCGGAAGCCCTCCAGGATCTCGATGGTCGTGCTCTTGCCCGCGCCGTTGGGGCCGAGCAGCGTCACGAGCTCGCCCGCGTGCACGTCGAGGTCGATGCCCCGCAGCACGTCGGTCGCGCCGTAGCGCATGCGCAGCCCCCGCACCCGTACGACCGGAGGATCCGTCCCGTCCACCACGACCGCCACCTTCTCCATCCGTAGGGTGTACCAGTCATTTGATAGCACACCTACTACATCACGGGAAGGCTTCACCGCCCGAAACGCCACGAACGGCACGTTCGTCCACCTCGGGTGGACGAACGTGCCGTTCGTGGCGGGCGCGGGAGCCGGGGCCCCGGAGCGGGGGGAGCGCGTCAGCGCATCGCGCGGTTGATCGCGCTCACCACGGCCTTGAGGCTCGCGCTCACGATCGAGCCGTCGATGCCGACGCCCCAGAGCACGGTGCCCTCCACCGCGCACTCGACGTAGGCGGCGGCGCGGGCGTCGTCACCCGCGGACATGGCGTGCTCGTGGTAGTCGAGGATCCGCACGTCGAAGCCGATGCCGGCGAGCCCGTCGACGAACGCGGCGAGCGGCCCGTTGCCCCGCCCGGTGATCTCGTGCAGGTCGCTCTCCACCCGCACCGTCGCGACGATCTCGTCGGTGCCCTCGCCGTCGCTGGTCAGGCGGTGGCGGATCAGCTTGAGCGGCGTCACGCGCTCGAGGTACTCGCCGTCGAAGACGTCGCGCATCTCCTTGGGCGAGACCTCGCCGCCCTCGGAGTCGGTGACCTCCTGGATCACGCGGGAGAACTCGATCTGCAGGCGGCGGGGCAGGTCGAGCTGGTGCTCGGCCTTCATGATGTAGGCGACGCCGCCCTTGCCGGACTGCGAGTTCACCCGGATCACGGCCTCGTAGGAGGACGGTGCGGCGGATCTCGTCGATGTCGGAGAAGTCGATCTGCGGGTCGATGCCCTGGGTGAACAGGTTCATCCCCAGCGTCACCAGGTCGACGTTGCCGGTGCGCTCGCCGTTGCCGAACAGGCAGCCCTCGATGCGGTCCGCGCCGGCCTGGTAGCCCAGCTCGGCGGCGGCCACGGCGGTGCCGCGGTCGTTGTGCGGGTGCAGGCTCAGCACGATCCCGTCGCGGCGGGCCAGGTTGCGGTGCATCCACTCGATGCTGTCGGCGTAGACGTTCGGCGTGGCCATCTCCACCGTCGCCGGCAGGTTGACGATCATCGGCGACTCGGGGGTCGGCCGCCAGATCTCGCTCACCGCGTTGCAGACGTCGACGGCGTACTGGAGCTCCGTGCCGGTGTAGGACTCGGGGGAGTACTCGAAGCGCCAGTCGGTGCCCGGGTACTTCTCGCTGAACCGCAGCACCTCCTCCGCGCCGTCGGTGGCGATCTTGGAGATCCCGGCGCGGTCGGCGCGGAACACGACCCGGCGCTGCAGGATCGACGTCGAGTTGTAGAGGTGCACGATCGCGCGCGGCGCGCCCTCGCAGGCCTGGTAGGTGCGCTCGATCAGCTCCGGGCGGGCCTGGGTCAGCACCTGGATCGTCACGTCGTCGGGGATCAGGTCCTGCTCGACGATCTCGCGGACGAAGTCGAAGTCGGTCTGGCTCGCGGCCGGGAACCCGACCTCGATCTCCTTGAAGCCCATGCGGACGAGCAGCTCGAACATCCGCCGCTTGCGGCTCGGGCTCATCGGGTCGATGAGCGCCTGGTTGCCGTCGCGCAGGTCGACCGCGCACCACAGCGGGGCGGTGGTGATGCGCGTGTCCGGCCAGGTGCGGTCGGGCAGCGACACCGGCTCGACCAGCTCGTGGAAGGGGCGGTAGCGGTGCACCGGCAGGTGCGAGCCGCGCTGCCGGTTCCAGGCGGGCTGGTCGTCGGGGGCGGGGCGCGACGGGGTGCGCAGGCGGCTCGCGGGGGACGACGTGTAGGCGTCGGGGGACGTGGTCATGTCTCGACTGCTCCAGGGATGGGCCGATCAGGGAGACCGGCGCACGCCGAGGACCCGCGACGAGGGGCCGGTCGGTTCAGACCCCGCCGCGGCACCGAAGGAGCAGGCGCGCCACGGGGACGACAGTAGCCGTAGGCGGGGGGCTGCTGGCAAGTCGATCGCGACGGCCTGTCACCCGACCGGGTGATACCGGGCGGTAGGTGCGGGGTGCCGGATGCTGCCAGGATGGCCTCCTCACTCGGGGAGGGACACACATGGCTGTCGGAACCACGGCGCAGCGCGGCATCGGCGCGCTGGCGAGCGTGTTGCGCGTCATCGGGATGGCCATCGTCGCCGTGCTGGTCGTGCACATCGTGCTGACGCTGCTCAGCGCGAACCCGGACGTCTGGCTCGTCGCCCTCGTCCGCGACCTCGCCGACACGTTCAACCTCGGGCTGGCCAACCTCTTCCAGCCCGCCGAGCCCAAGCTCGCCGTCGCGCTGAACTACGGCACGGCCGCGCTGATCTGGTTCGTGCTCACCTCGGTGGTCGTGCGCCTGGTGCGCCGCATCGGCTGAGCCGGCGGGTGTGGCCCCCGTCATTGCACTCTGCGGTCCGCGCTCGCGCCGGTAGGGTCCTGGTCCGACCGGAAGTCGCGGACGGCCCGATCGGGCCGGGACTCGGAGGTGTTGTCGGTGGCCCTCGTCGTGCAGAAGTACGGCGGATCGTCGGTGCAGGACGCGGACCGGATCAAGAAGGTCGCCGAGCGCATCGTCCGTACGCACAAGGAGGGCAACGACGTCGTGGTCGTGGCCTCGGCCATGGGCGACACGACGGACGAGCTCCTCGACCTCGCCGACCAGGTCTCGCCCGCCCCGCCGCCGCGTGAACTGGACATGCTGCTCACCGCGGGTGAACGGATGTCCAACGCCCTGCTCGCCATGGCCATCCACGCCCTCGGGGTGGAGGCGCGCTCCTTCACCGGGTCGCAGGCCGGCATGGTCACCACGGGCAAGCACGGCGACGCGCGCATCCTGCAGGTCAACCCGCAGCGGCTGCGCGAGGCCCTCGACGCCGGCTCCATCGTGCTCGTGGCCGGGTTCCAGGGCGTGAGCCAGGACTCGAAGGACGTCACCACGCTGGGCCGCGGCGGGTCGGACACGACGGCCGTGGCGCTCGCCGCCGCGCTCGACGCGGACGTCTGCGAGATCTACACCGACGTCGACGGCATCTACACCGCCGACCCGCGGATCGTCCCCGACGCCCAGCGCCTCGACACCATCACCTACGAGGAGATGCTGGAGATGGCCGCGTGCGGGGCGAAGGTCCTGCACCTGCGGTCGGTCGAGTACGCCCGGCGCTTCCAGGTCCCGCTGCGGGTCCGCAGCTCGTACAACGACAAGCCGGGTTCGCTCGTGGCCGGCTCGATCGAGGAGATCCCCTTGGAGAACGCGATCATCACCGGGGTCGCGCACGACCGGTCCGAAGCCAAGATCACCGTGACGGACGTGCCGGACAGCCCCGGCATGGCCGCGCGGATCTTCCGCACCGTGGCCGACGCCGACATCAACATCGACATGGTGCTGCAGAACATCAGCCGCACCAGCGAGCGGCGCACCGACATCACGTTCACGCTGCCGCGCAGCGACGGCGCCCGCGCGGTCGCGGCGTTGCACGCCGTGCAGGACGAGATCGGGTTCGCCGAGGTGCTGTTCGACTCCGAGGTCGGCAAGGTCTCGCTCGTCGGCGCCGGGATGCGCAACCACCCCGGCGTGACGGCCACGTTCTGCGAGGCCCTCTCCACGGCCGGCATCAACATCGAGACGATGAACACCTCGGAGATCCGCATCTCGGTGATCTGCCGGGTCGATCAGCTCGACGACGCCGTCAAGGCGCTGCACGCCGCGTTCGAGCTCGGCGGCGACGAGCGCGCCGTCGTCCACGCGGGGACCGGCCGATGAGCCGGCCCGAGGGGGCCGCGGGCCCCGTCCTGGCCATCGTGGGCGCCACCGGTGCGGTGGGGTCCACGATGATCGACATCATCGACGCGCGGGAGACCGTGCCCTGGTCGGAGATCCGGCTCGTCGCCTCCGCCCGCTCCGCGGGCAAGGTGCTGCGGGTGCGCGGCGAGGACGTCACCGTCCGGCTGCTGGAGCCCGAGGTGTTCGACGGCGTGGACATCGCGCTGTTCGACGTGCCCGACGAGGTCAGCGCCGAGTGGGCGCCCGTCGCCGCCGCGCGGGGCGCGGTGGCCGTGGACAACTCCGGCGCGTTCCGGATGGACCCCGAGGTGCCGCTCGTGGTGCCCGAGGTCAACGCCGACCAGGCCGCGAACCGGCCCAGGGGGATCATCGCCAACCCCAACTGCACCACGCTGTCGATGATGGCCGCGATGGGCGCGCTGCACCGGGAGTTCGGGCTCACCGCGCTGGTCGTGGCGTCCTACCAGGCCGCGTCCGGGGCGGGGCAGGCCGGCGTCGACCGGCTCTACGCCGAGCTGTCCGCCGTCGCGGGCAAGGAGGTGGGCGTGCGCGGCGGAGACGTCGCCGAGGCGCTGGCCGACCTGCCCGACGACTCGCCGTTCCCGGCGCCGCTGGCGCTCAACGTCGTGCCGTGGGCCGGGTCGCTCAAGGACGACGGCTGGAGCTCCGAGGAGCTCAAGGTGCGCAACGAGGCCCGCAAGATCCTCGGGATCCCGGACCTCAAGGTCTCGGCCACCTGCGTGCGCGTGCCCGTGGTGACCACGCACTCCCTGGCGGTGCACGCCACGTTCTCCCGCGAGGTCACGGTGGAGGCCGCCCGCAAGGTGCTCGCCGCGCAGCCGACGATCGTGCTGCACGACGACCCCGCCGCCGGGGTGTGGCCCACCCCCGCCGCCGCGGTGGGCGGTGACCCGACGTGGGTCGGGCGGATCCGGCAGGCGCTGGACTTCCCCGACACGCTCGAGCTGTTCGTGTGCGGGGACAACCTGCGCAAGGGCGCCGCGCTGAACACCTACGAGATCGCCGAGACGGTCGCCACCGGGGGGTAGCCTCCCGCCCGGCGCCGTGCCCGTGGCGCCGGGCGACACGCGCGGAGGAGGGCCGGGGGGTGACCACACCGGGCGGGGCCGAGCGCGGCCCGGCGCGCGCCCGGCTCGGCCCCTCCCGCTGGGTGGCGCTGCTCGCGCTGCTGCTGGTCGCGTGCGCGGGGCCGGCGCCCGCCGGCGGGCCGGTCGCCCCGGGCTCCGGTTCCGGTTCCACGGATCCGCGCCCCTACACGCCGCTGCCCGCGGCGCCCGCGGCGGCGGGGACACCGTCGCCGACACCGTCCGGGATCACGGCCGGGCTGCGGCCCGCCGCGCCCGCGGCACCGTCGCCCACCGCCGACCCGACGCCCGCCCCGGCGGCGCC
>JAPLAT010000637.1 GCA_026393175.1 Pseudonocardiales bacterium | reverse complement strand
CGCGTTCATCATCGACGAGCTGCGGTCCGTCGCGACGCGGACTCCGGTGATCGGGATCGTCACCAAGACCGACCTGGTCCCGCCGCCGCTGGTCGCCGAGCGGCTGGCGCAGCTCTCCCAGCTCATGGAGTTCGCCGAGCTCGTGCCGTGCTCGGCGCGCGACGGGTTCCAGACGCAGCTGGTGGCCGACCTGCTCGTCGCCCGGCTGCCGGAGGGCCCGCAGCTCTACCCCGACGGCGAGCTCACCGACGAGCCCGAGGAGACCCTCGTCGCCGAGCTCATCCGCGAGGCCGCGCTGGAGGGCGTGCGCGACGAGCTGCCGCACTCCATCGCCGTCACCATCGACGAGATGGTGCCCCGCGAGGACAACCCGAACCTGCTCGACATCCACGCCGTCCTGCACGTGGAGCGCTCCAGCCAGAAGGGCATCGTGATCGGCAAGGGGGGCGAGCGGCTGCGCCAGGTTGGCACCGACGCCCGCCGCCAGATCGAGGCGCTGCTCGGCACGCGCGTCTACCTCGACCTGCACGTCAAGATCACGAAGGACTGGCAGCGCGACCCCCGCCAGCTGCGCAAGCTCGGCTTCTGACGGCCGTCAGGAGACGGTGCCCGCGTACCCGACGAGGGCCGCGAACGCCACGATCCAGAGCACGACGACCACCAGGATGACGACGCTGAACGCCACGCCGAGGATCAGCCCGGCCAGCGCGAGCCCGTCGCCGGCCTCCCCGGTCTCGCGGATCTGCCTGCGGGCGATGACGCCCAGCACGATCGCGGCGGGGGAGAACACGAACGCCATGACCAGCGCGACGATCGCGAGGGTGTTCGTGGGCCGGTGGGCGGGGTAGGCGGGCGGCCCGCCCCAGCCCGGGGCGCCGTACGGGGCGGGCGCGCCGTAGGGCGGCGGCTGCTGGCCGTAGGGCGACGGGTCGTACTGCGGCGCGCCGTAGCCGGGGGGCTGCTCCTGCGGGGCGCCCCAGCCGGGGGGCTGCTCGCCGCCGCCGGGCTCCTGCGGGGCCTTCGACCACGGGTCCTGGGTCACGCGGGCGAGGGTACTTGACCTCGACCCGGGTGCAGGGGGAACGCTCCGATCCGTGACCTTCCACGACTTCGAGGTCGAGTACCTCCGCACCCAGCGCCTCGGCCGCCTCGCCACCGCCCAGCCGGACGGGACGCTGCAGGTCAGCCCCGTCGGGTTCACCTACAACGCCGAGCTGGGCACGATCGACATCGGCGGGTTCCGGATGCGGCGCAGCCGGAAGTACCGCAACGTCGCCGCGAACGGACGGGCGGCGTTCGTCGTCGACGACCTGATCTCGGTGGAGCCGTGGCGGGTGCGCTGCCTCGAGGTCCGCGGCACGGCGGAGGCCGTCGGCGACCTCATCCGGCTGCACCCGGCCCGGATCATCAGCTTCGGCATCCACGAGCCCGACACGCCCCCGCACGAGCTGACCACGCTCGCCCGCGACGTCGGCTGAACTAGGCTCACGCAGGTGACCCTGTACCGCGACACCGGCGTGGTGCTGCGCGTGCAGAAGCTCGGCGAGGCCGACCGGATCGTCACGCTGCTGACCCGCAAGCGCGGCAAGGTCCGGGCCGTCGCCAAGGGGGTGCGGCGCACGAGGTCGCGCTGGGGGGCGCGGCTGGAGCCGTTCAACCACGTCGACGTGCAGTGCTACACCGGCCGCTCGCTCGACGTCGTCACCCAGGCGCAGACGGTCGACGCGTTCGGCGCGGGCATCCTGTCCGACTACGGCCGCTACACCACGGGCTGCGCGATGCTGGAGACGGCGGACCGGCTCGTCGCGGAGGAGGGCGAGCCCGCGCTGCGGGTCTACCTGCTGCTCGTCGGCGCGGTCCGGGCACTGGCCGGGCGCGAGCGCGACCCGTCGCTGGTGCTCGACGCGTTCTTCCTGCGGGCGATGACCCACGCCGGCTGGGCCCCCGCGATCACCGAGTGCGCCCGCTGCGCCGAGCCCGGCCCGCACGCGGCGTTCAACATCGCCGCCGGGGGAGCGGTGTGCCCGCGCTGCCGCCCGCCAGGCTCCGTGCTGCCCTCCGCGGAGACCTACCGCCTGCTCGACGCCCTGCTCCACGGCGACTGGCACACCGCCGACGCCGCCGAGGCCGCCACCCGTCGCGACACCAGCGGCCTGGTCGCCGCCCACCTGCAGTGGCACCTGGAGCGCCGGCTGCGCTCCCTGCCGCTGGTGGAGCGTCGCGTCCACGAGCCGGGGTAGCGGGTCCCCGCGCCGGGGCCGTCGGTCGAGATCGACGGGAGGGTGTCGGACGGCCCTCGGGCGCCCCTGGTGTCCATCTCGCGGCGCGTGGTCGCGCGGTCGGCCCCGCCCGCGCACTGGCGTGCGGGCCGTCGGCCCGGTGGGGCCGGGTGGGTGCGGGGGCGGGGGTGGCGGCGCCCGGCCGGGGGCCGGTGCGGCGCGAGATCGACGTGAGGGGTCTCGGGCGGCCCGTGGACACCCCTGGTGTCCATCTGGCGGTGCGTGATCGCGCGTACTGGCCGGCAGGCCGTCAGCCTCGGTGGGGCATGGGGTGGTGCGGCGGGGGTTGCCCGTGTCAGAACCCGCGGGGCCGGTGCGGCGCGAGATCGACGGGAGGCCTGTTGCACGGCCCGTGGGGCAGCCCTGGTGTCCATCTCGCGGCGGGTGATCGCGCGGTCGGTCTCGCGCACGGCCCGCGGGGTACCGGCCGGTGGGCCGTCTGGCCTGGTGCGGGCCGGGGTTCGGGACAGGCGCCCGCGCCCGGTTGGGTCCGGTGCGGGCCGAGCTGGACGTGAGGGGTGTCCGACGGCTC
>JAPLAT010000532.1 GCA_026393175.1 Pseudonocardiales bacterium | reverse complement strand
ACCGCGGCGCGACCGGCTCGCACGACTGACCGCCGGGCCTCAGAAACGGGTCCTCTCAGGGCCGGGGCGCGACGCTGTCCCGGGTGACGACCACCGGCGCGACGGTGCGTCGCTCCCCCGGCCCGGCGCCCTCGACCTGCTCGAGCAGCAGCCCCAGCGCCTCGCGCGCGACGGCGTCGAAGTCCTGCTGGACGGTGGTCACCCGGGTCGCGCTCGTCGGCGCGGTGGTCATGGCGTTCGCCTGGCAGCTCGCCCAGGCCCGCGGCCTGCCGCTGGTGCTGATCGTGCTGGGCGTCCTCGTCCTGGGCTACGGCGTGCTGACCCGGCGCAGCGTCTTCGGCCGCCAGGTCTACGCCATCGGCGGCAACCTCTCGGCGGCGACGCTGTCCGGGGTGAAGGTGAAGGCCGTCAACTTCTGGATCTTCGTCAACATGGGCTTCCTGTCCGGGGTCGCCGGGGTCATCTACTCCTCGCGGTCCAACGGCGCGCAGCCCGCGGCGGGCACGATGTTCGAGCTCGACGCCATCGCCGCGGCCTTCATCGGCGGGGCCGCGGTGACCGGCGTCGTCGGCACCGTCGTCGGCGCCATGGTGGGTGGGCTGATCATGGCCGTGATGAGCAACGCGATGCAGCTCATGGGCATCGACCAGTCGGTGCAGTCGGTGGTGAAGGGCCTCGTGCTCCTGCTCGCCGTGGCCTTCGACGTCTACAACAAGCGCCGGGCCGCCTCGGCGCGCTGAGCCCCCTCCCGGCCCGGGTCAGTACGCGAGCCTGCGGACGGTCTCCGGGTGCAGGACGACCCGGAGCAGGTCCCCGGCCAGCATCGCGGCGAGGTCCGCGGCCCGGGTCGGGTCGTCGAGGTCCCAGTAGCGCGCGGCGAGGCGGGCGGCGAGGTCGTGGGCCCCGCCGGCCTCCACCGTGGCGCGGCCGGTGACCGACACCCAGCGCTCCCGCTCGGCCACCGGGGCGGCGACGACGATCGCGGCGCGCGGGTCGCGGCGCAGGCGCCGCACCTTCAGCGCGTCCGGCTCCGTGAACAGCTGGATCGTCCCGTCCTCCGCGGCCTCGAACCACACGGGGCGCGGCTCGGCCGGCTGCGGTCCCGCGGCGGTGGTCAGGAAGCCGTGCAGGGGGCGGGCGAGGAACGCGAGGTCCTCGGCGGTCAGGGCGTCGGCGCTCATCGTGTTCCTTCCGGGAGGGGGGCGGATCGCCAGGCGCCCGCGGCGGCGGCCCGCAGGGCGTAGTCCTCGAAGGTGCGCGGCGCCCGGCCCAGCACGGCGGCGACGCCGTCGGCGGTCCCGGCGAGCACCCCGCGCTCCATGAGGACGAACATCGCCGTGACGTGGTCGGCGTCCCCGGCGTCCCAGCCCTCGCGGACCAGCGCCGCGCGGTACGCGTCCGCGGGGACCTGCTCGTAGGTCAGCGGCCGCCCGGCCGCCCGGCCGATCAGGTCGACGGCCTCGGCGAAGGTCAGCGCGCGCGGCCCGGTGAGCTCGTGGACCCGGCCGGCGTGCCCGGCGGGCTCGGCGAGCACGGCGGCCGCGACGTCGGCGACGTCCTCGACGTCGACGAACGGCTCGGGGACCGCCCCGGCGGGCAGTGCCAGCCCGCCGGCGACGAGCGGGGCGTGGAAGAGGTCCTCGTCGAAGTTCTGGTCGAAGTTCGCCGCCCGCAGCACGGTCCACTCCAGCGCCGACCCGCGCACGGCCTCCTCGGCCGAGCGCATGTCCCGCCCGAACGGCGAGTCGCCCCAGGTGTCGGCGGCGTGCCCGGACAGCAGGACCAGCCGCCGCACGCCCGCGGCCTCGGCGCGGGCCACGAACTCGTGCACCGGGCCGGGCACGGTGGGCGGCACGAGGTAGACGGCGGTCGCGCCGCGCAGCGCCCGGTCCCAGCCGGCCGGGTC
Source organism: Pseudonocardiales bacterium (assembly GCA_026393175.1). Classification (GTDB taxonomy): domain Bacteria; phylum Actinomycetota; class Actinomycetes; order Mycobacteriales; family Pseudonocardiaceae; genus Pseudonocardia. The sequence continues at coordinate 3,714 of JAPLAT010000532.1, read as the reverse complement.
GGACCAGTCGAAGGTGGTCGGGCTGGACCGGGAGGCGGCGCGCACGGGCAGCCCGCGCAGCCGCAGCCGGGCGGCGACCCGGCGGCCCGTCTTGCCGGTCGCCCCGAGGACGAGAGTGGTGCTCATGTCCCCATCCCACCGCCGAACGGTGGACGGATCCATGGGCGAGGAGCCGGATCGCCTGTGCGTTCGTCTAACCTCGAGGCGTGGACGCGTTCGGGGACCTCTTCCGCGGGGTGCGGGCCCACGGCTCGCTCTTCGGCAGCTCGACCCTGACCGCGCCGTGGTCGCTGCGCTTCGTGGACGGCGCCCCGCTGACGCTGTGCACGGTCCTCGACGGGGCGGGCTGGGTCGTCCCGGCCGGCGGCCCGGCCGTGCACCTCGCGCCCGGCGACACGGTCATCGTGCGGGGCCCGGCGCCGTTCGACGTCGTCGACGAGGTCGGCACCGCGGCCGAGCCGATCGAGTGCGGCGAGCACTGCGCGACCCCCGAGCAGGGCGGGACCCGGCACCGCCTCGGCTGGCACGACGACGCCGACGACGCCCCGCCCGGCGCGACGACGCTGGTCACCGGCGCCTACCCGGTGCGGGGCGAGATCGGCAGGCGACTGCTGGACGCGCTGCCCGACACGCTGCGCGTCCCCCCGGACGGCACGGCGGGCGCCGTGCGCGACCTGCTGGCCGCGGAGCTCGCCGTCGACGCACCGGGCCAGCAGGTGGTGCTGGACCGGCTGCTGGACTGGCTGCTGGTGTGCACCCTGCGCGAGTGGTTCGACCGCCCCGGCGGGACGCCGCCCGCCTGGTACGCCGCGCACCGCGACCCGGTGGTCGGCCGGGCCCTGCGGCTGCTGCACGCCGAGCCGGCGGCGCCGTGGACGGTGGCCGGGCTGGCCGACCGCACCGGGGTCTCGCGGGCCACGCTGGCCAAGCGGTTCGCCGACCTCGTCGGCGAGCCGCCGCTGACCTACCTCACCCGCTGGCGGATGACCCTCGCCGCGGACCTGCTGACCGAGCGCGAGTCGGCCACGCTGGCCGAGATCGCCCGCGCCGTGGGCTACTCCGACGCCTTCGGCTTCAGCGCGGCGTTCACCCGCGTCCGCGGCGTCACCCCCAGCGGTTTCCGGCGCGGCGCGACCCGGGACGCGTCGCGCCCGGGCGCCGGTCCCGGTCACCGGGCCGGCGTGGGCGGGCGGGACCGGTGAGCGGGCCGGTCCGGGGGGCCCGGGCGGCCGTGGTCGACCTGTGCCGGGCGATGGCCGGGCGGGGTCTCGTCGTCGGCACCGCCGGCAACGTCTCCGTCCGCGAGGGCGACCTGCTCGCGGTCTCCCCCGCCGGCACCCCCTACGCCACGATGACGGCGGACATGGTCGGCGTGCACGCCCTCGACGGCACGCCGGTGCACACCCCGCTGCGGCCCACCTCCGAACTGGCCCTGCACGCCCTGGTCCACACCCGGCCCGGGGCCGCCGACGGCGAGGTGGTGCTGCACACCCACGCCCCGGCCTCCACCGCGCTGTCCACGGTCGTCGACGAGGTCCCCCTGACCCACTACTACGCCGCGTTCTTCGGCGGCGCCGTGCGGGTGGCGCCCTACGCCCGCTTCGGCACCGACGCGCTGGCCCGCGCGGTCCTGGACGCGCTGCGCGACCGCAGCGCCGCCCTCATGGGCAACCACGGCGCCGTCCTGGTCTCCGCCGACGCGGCCGCCGCGCTGGACCGGGCCGCCTACCTCGAGTACGTCTGCGACGTCGCCCTGCGCGCGCTGTCCACCGGCCTCCCCCTGCGCACGCTGGACCCCGCGGAGATCGAGGACGTCCGCGCCGGCCTGGCCGGGTACGGACGGCCCGTCCCGCCGGCGGACGGGTCGTGAGCCCCGTGGGCGCGGGCGGGCACTTCGTGAGCCGGATCGCCCTCGATCCCGACGCGCCCCGGACGGGGTACCCGTTCGACCTGCCCGTGGTGCGGTGGCTGCGCGCGCGGGGCGGCCTGGCGCTGCGTCCGGGGGTCACGTTCCTGGTCGGCGAGAACGGCTCCGGCAAGTCCACCCTGGTCGAGGCCCTCGCCGTCGCGCTCGGGCTGAACCCGGAGGGCGGGTCGCGCTCGTTCCGGTTCGCCTCCCGGAGCAGCGAGTCGGTCCTCGGCACGTTCCTGCGCACGACGCGCCGTCCCGGGAGGGAACGCACCAGCTTCTTCCTCCGCGCGGAGTCGTACTACAACGTGGCCTCCGAGGTGGAGCGGCTCGACGCGATCGGGCCGACCCCGCTGCTCCCCGCCTACGGCGGCTCCGGGCACGAGCGCAGCCACGGCGAGTCGTTCCTCGCGCTGCTCGAGCACCGTTTCGGCCCGCGCGGTCTCTACCTGCTCGACGAGCCCGAGGCCGCGCTGTCGCTGACGGGAGCGCTCGCCGTCCTGCACCGGATCACGGAGCTGACCGCGCAGGGCGGCCAGCTCGTCGTCGCCACGCACTCGCCGGTCCTGCTGGCGCTGCCCGGGGCCACGATCCTGCAGATCGGCGACGACGGCGCGGTCCGCCCGACGACCTACGACGACGCCGCCCCCGTCACGCTGACCCGGGCCTTCCTCGCCGACCCGCAGGCGTTCCTCCGGCACCTGGGCTGAGTCCGGGAGCGGGTGTCGACGACGGGGCGCGTCAGCCCTCGCCCCGGTCGAGCACGGCCGCCACGAACCGCTGCGCCCGCTCGCGCAGGGCGGCCCGCCGCTCGTCCACGGTCGTGCCGGGGTCGGGCCGCAGCGCGGCGCTGGCCCGCTCGACGCGGACGTGCTCGGCGCAGGCGAGGTCCCCGCACACGTAGGTGCCGACGGTGTCGCCGCCGCGGCCCGCCGCGCCGCCGCGCCGGGCCACCAGCAGCTCGACCCGCCCGGGGGCGTGCGTGGTGCGGCAGAGCGCGCACATGGCGCTCGCGCGGACCCCGCGGTCCCCCGCCCGCAGCGCCACGCCGACGACGCCGTCGCCGTCCGCCTCGGGCACGAGCAGGACCGCGCGGCCGGGGGCCTTCGGGTCGCGCCAGCCGAGCACGTCGTCGACGGCGTCGAGGTCGAGGTCGCGGACCCACGCGGGCAGCGTCAGCCGGGCCGCCTCGCCCCGTGTGGTGTTGGCGATCGCCCGCCGGACGCGGGTGTCGGTGCTGGTGGTGGTGCTCATCCTGGCCGTCCTGGTCGAGGGGGCCGGGGTCGCGCCCGGCGGTCCACGGAGCAGTCGACACCATGACGCTGGGGCACGGTCAAGCCGGTTCCGCCCGCGTCACCGCGGTCCCGCTTGTCCTCCGCCCGCGCCCTCGCCACGATCACCCGGTGCTCCTCCTCCCCCACGCCGCCGCAGCCGGGGCAGGCGGCTGGAACGTCACGACGACGATCGCCGCGATCGGGGCGGTGATCAGCGTGGCGACGCTGGTGGTCACCACCCTGGCCACCAGCAGGCGGGAACGGGCCAAGTGGGCCGCGAGACGCTCGCCGAGGCGTTCTTCGAGTTCGTCGACGTCAGCTACGCCGCGGGCCAGGCGGCCAAGGACCACTTCCACGCACGCCGGGCGGGCGACCCTCCGGACCGGCTGCAGGTCCTGGCCGACCGCTGCGAGGAGGAGCTCGCCAAGCTCATCCCCCTGCAGACGAAGATCCGGCTGCTGGCCCCGGCCCGGACCCTCGACGCCGCGAAGGGCCTGCGCGTGGAGCTCACCCGGCTGCGTGGGTCGCTCG
>JAPLAT010000456.1 GCA_026393175.1 Pseudonocardiales bacterium | reverse complement strand
GCCCGCGCACGCCGAGGACACCCGGCGCAGCGCGGAGGCCGTGGCCGAGCTGGCCCGCGGGGCCGGGGCGGCGGACGTGGAGATCGTCGCGGCCGACGGCGGCGCCCCCGCCGTGCTCGCGCACTGGCCCGCGCCCGAGGGAGCGCCGACCGTGCTGCTCTACGCCCACCACGACGTGCAGCCCACCGGCGGGGACGAGCACTGGACCAGCCCGCCGTTCGAGCCGACCGAGCGCGACGGGCGCCTCTACGGCCGGGGCGCCGCCGACGACAAGGCCGGCGTGATGACCCACCTCGCCGTCCTCCGCGCCTTCGACGGGCACCCGCCCGTCGGTGTGACGCTGTTCGTCGAGGGCGAGGAGGAGTCGGGCTCGCCCACCCTCACCGCCCTGCTCGCCGCCCACCGCGACGCGCTGGCCTGCGACGTCATCGTGATCGCCGACGCCGCCAACCCCGCCGTCGACGTGCCGGCGCTGACTACCACGCTGCGCGGGCTCGTCGACGTCACCGTCGAGGTGTCGATGCTGGAGCGGCCCGTGCACTCCGGGGTCTACGGCGGCCCGGTCGGCGACGCGCTGACCGCGCTGTGCCGCACGCTGGCCGCCCTGCACGACGAGGACGGCGAGGTCGCCGTGCCGGGGCTCGTGCACGGCACGTCCGACGCCCCCGAGTTCGACGAGTCCGTCTTCCGCTCCGACGTCGGGCTGCTCGACGGCGTGGAGCTGATCGGCTGCGGGACGATCCCGGAGCGGTCCTGGGCGAAGCCCGCGGCGGCCGTGCTGGGCATCGACGCCCCCGCCGTGGAGGACGCGTCGAACGTGCTGCTCCCCCGGGCGCGGGCGATGGTGAGCCTGCGGCTGGCCCCGGGCGACGACGCGGTGAAGGCCCGCGACGCGCTCACCGAGCACCTGCGCGCGCACGTGCCGTGGGGCGCCCACGTCGAGTTCGGCTCGCGGCACGGCATCGCCGAGCCGTTCGCGATCGACGCCACCGGGGGCGCCTACGACGTCGCCCGCCGCGCGTTCTCCCGCGCGTTCGGCACCGACGCCGTGGAGACCGGGATCGGCGGGTCGATCCCGTTCATCGCGGAGTTCGCGCGGGCGTTCCCCGGCGCCGCGGTGCTGGTCACCGGCGTGGGCGACCCGGCGAGCCGCTGGCACGGCATCGACGAGAGCCTCGACCTGGGGATGTTCGGCCGCGGCGTGCTCGCCGAGGCACTGCTGCTGGCCGACCTCGCCCCCTGAGCCGTGTCCGCGACGCGCATCCTCGTGCTGGGCGTCGTGCGCGGCCACGGGCAGGCGCACGGCTACCAGGTGCGCCGGGAGCTGCTGAGCTGGCGGGCGGACGCCTGGGCGAGGGTCGCGCCGGGGTCGATCTACCAGGCCCTGCGCACGCTCACCAAGCACGGGCTGCTGGAGCAGGTGAGCACGGAGGCCGGTTCGGGCGGCCCGGAGCGGACCGTCTACCGGATCACCCCGGACGGCGAGACCGAGCTGCTGCACCTCATCCGGTCGACGATCACCGACGCCGCCCGCGACGCGGAGCCGCTCAACGCGGCGTTCGCGTTCCTCGCGCTGCTGGGACGGGCGGAGGCGGTCGACCTGTTCCACCACCGCGCGCGCACGCTCTGGGCGCGGCTGGTGGAGGTCGAGCCGCCGGAGGACGCCCCACCGGCCCCCGACGACGGCACGCCGCCGCAGGTGGCGGCCCTGTTCCGGCTCTACGCCGCGCAGATCCGCGCCGACATCGACTGGTCGGTCGACCTGGCCACCCGGATCCGCGACGGCGAGTACGCCTTCGCCGACGACCCGTCCCCCGCGACCACTAATCAAGCTTGACTACTCGCGCTACGGTGGAGCCGTGATCCACGCACGCGGGCTCGCCCGCACGTTCCGGACCCGGCGGGGCACGGTCGAGGCCGTGACCGGCGTCGACATCGACGTCGCCCCCGGGGAGCTGGTCGGCTTCCTCGGCCCCAACGGCGCCGGGAAGTCCACCACCCTCCGGATGCTCACCACCCTGATCCACCCGACCGCCGGCACCGCCACCGTGGCGGGCCACGACCTGCTCACCGAGCCGGTGCAGGTGCGCCGCCGCATCGGCTACGTCGGCCAGAACGGTGGGGCCGGGCCGGACTGCCTGCTCGCCGAGGAGCTGATCCTGCAGGGCCGGTTCTACGGCCTGTCCGCCGCCGAGTCCGCGACGCGGGCGGCCGAGCTGATCCGCGACCTGGATCTGACCGGCCTCGACACCCGGGTCGTCAACACCCTCTCCGGCGGGCAGC
>JAPLAT010000622.1 GCA_026393175.1 Pseudonocardiales bacterium | reverse complement strand
GGCGTCTTCACCCCGGACCTCATCGAGACCTGGATCAGCTACAAGCGGGAGAACGAGATCGACCCGCTGCGGCTGCGCCCGCACCCGTACGAGTTCGCCCTGTACTACGACGTCTGATCCGGACGTTCCCGTGACCTGAGCGTCCCGGGTCGGAACGGCGGTCGACCAGGAAGCACGTCTTCGGACGCCTTCCGGGTCGACCGCCGTTCCGCGTCGTCCCCGGTGTCGCCGTGCCCTCGTGGCCGGCCCGGCCCCGGCCCCCGGCGCGGCGCGCGGTCAGCGACGGCGGATGTCGTGGCGGGACCGCGGGGGTGCCGGCGCGGCGGGCGCCGCCCGGCGAGGAAGGCCAGGCGGACGACCCGGTACCGGTGCGGGCGGTAGGGCTCCAGGAGGTCGAGCATGCGGGCGTCGTCGGCCCGGCGCTCGCCCGCGAGCAGCCACGCCACCAGCGACGGGATCCCGTCGTCGCCGACGACCACCGTGTCGGCGTCGCCCCAGGTGTGGGTGGCCAGGCAGGAGGCGGTCCAGGGGCCGATCCCGCGGACGGAGCGCAGCGCGGGCAGCGCGGTGCGGAGGTCGCCGTCGACGAGGTGCTGCAGCCGGTGCGCGACCCGCGCGGCTCCGACGAGGTGGACGGCGCGGCGGCGCTCGATGCCGAACGCGTGGAGCCGGTCGGGATCGAGGCGGGCCACCACGTCCGGGCCGGGGGGCGTCCGCAGGTCCGGCAGTCCCGGCGCGGGGGCACCGAGCGCGCCGACGAGGCGGCGCCACTGGGCGGCCGCGTCGGCGCGGTGGATGCGCTGCTGCACCACGAACCAGGCGAGGTCGTGCCAGAGCGTGGCGGTGCGGCCGATCCGGTCGCCCCGGTGGCGGCGCCACAGGTCGCGCAGGGGCGGCACGGCGGGCGCGAAGCCGTCGACGTCGTCGTCGTGGCCGAGCAGGCCCGGCGCCCGCTCCAGGAGCCACCGGGCGCCGTCGCCGTGGGCCTCGACCCGCACCTGCGCCCCGCCGGGCTCCCAGACCGCACACAGCCCGCCGGGTCCTTCCGGGGTGACGGTGGCCCGCTCGAACCGGCCGGGAGCCAGCCGCACGGTGGGATCCCCGGTCAGCGCGGTCAACGGCCCCAGCGTCGAGGCCAGGTCGATCCCGCGGGCGGGCAGCATCAGGACCACGGCGCGCCCCTCCCGTGTCCGCGGGTCACCGGGCGACCGGCAGGTGCGGGGTGCTGCGGATGACGAAGTTCGGCGTCTCGGCGATGCCGCCGTCCAGGTGGAGCGTCGGGAACGCCCGCGGCACGGCGGTGATCGCGATCTGCACCTGGAGCCGGGCGAGGGCGGAGCCGATGCAGGCGTGGATCCCGTGCCCGAAGGTGACGGACGGGGGCGTCCGGGAGCGTCCCGGATCCACCACGTCCGGGGCGGCGAACACCTCGGGGTCCCGGTTGGCGGCCCCGAAGGCGACCCACAGCCGGGCGCCCGCGGGCAGGTCGACGCCGGCGAGCCGGACGGGCCCGGCGGTGGTGCGGAACAGGCCGATCCCGGCGGTGTCGACGCGCAGGAGCTCCTCGGCCAGGTCGGCGACCGGCACCGACCCGGCCGCCAGGCCCGCCCAGAGATCGCGGTCGCGCAGCAGCCGGACGAACGCGTTGGACAGGCTGCTGACCGTCGTCTCGTGGCCGGCGAAGACGACGTTGGCGATGTCGCCGACGAGTTCGTCCTCGGTCAGGTCGTGTCCACCGTGACGGCCGGACTCGACCAGCGTGCGGATGATGCCGTCCCCGATGCCGCGGAGGTCACCGCGGACGGTGTCGCGGACGTAGGCGTCGAACTCGGCGAACTGCCGTGCGGCCTGCACGTAGGCGGCCTCGGGCAGCCCGGGCACCTGGGGGACGAGGAACGCGTCGGACCAGGCGGTGAACCGGGCGGCCTCCTCGACCGACAGCCCGAACGAGCGGGCGATCGTCCGCGCGGGCAGCGGTTGCACGAAGCGGCGGTACAGGTCGACGGTCGACTCCCCCGCGCGGAACAGGCGCTGCAGCAGGCCGTCCGCGTCGGCGGTGACCGCGGGGCCCAGGGCGTGCACGCGGCGCGCGGTGAACGCCCGCGCCATCGGCTCCCGCAGCCGACGGTGATGCGCCCCGTCGCTGCTGACCATGGAGTGCCGCCACAGCGCCCCGTCGGCCGGGTAGACGGCGAGCGCCGCCGCGGGGAGGTGGTCGGGGCGGTAGGTGCCGCCGGAGGGGAACCGCGCGGGATCGGCCAGCACCTCGCGGACGGCCCGGTACCCCGTCACGGCCCACGCCCCGATCGCCGGCACGAAGACGACGGGGCCCCGCGCCCGGAGTCCGGCCAGGGCGGCGAAGCGGACGGAGGCGAGGTCGGAGGAGGACGGATCGAAGGTGTCTGCCGCGGAGATCGCCACCCGGCCAATCTATAGAACTGCTCAGTTCTGAACAATGCGTCGGTCGGGACCGGCGGACGCGGTGCCACAATCGGCGGGTGTCGATCCGTCCCGATCCGCGGCTGGCCCGGACCCGCGCCCGCGCGCTGAGCGCGGCCTACGACCTGCTCGTCGAGGTCGGGTTCGGCCAGGTCACGATGGACGGGGTCAGCGCCCGCTCGGGCGTGGCGAAGAGCACGCTCTACCGCCACTGGGCCACCCGGGACGACCTGCTGCGCGAGGCGTTCTCCGAGCGCGCCCTCGCCGGCGCCGCAGGCGGGTCGGACCTCACGTCGTCGCTGCTGGCCTACGGCCTGGCCTTCGCCGAGGGGCTCACGGCCGTGTGGGGCCGGGCGGCCGCGTCGCTGGCGGTCGAGGCGCTCGACGATCCCGAGCAGCGACGCGCCCAGCAGGTGTTCGTCACCGGCTACACCGCCGACCTGCACGAGCTGGTCGACGCTGCGGTGCGGCGCGGGGAGATCGAGCGGCCCGCCGGGTCCGACGCCGTGGTCGACCGCTTCGTCGGAGCGCTGTTCTACCGCTTCCTCTTCGTCCCCGCCCCGCTCGACCACGACTTCGTCGCCCGGGAGGTCGCGCACGCGGTCGGTCGTCTCACGGCACGGGACGAGGCCTGAGCCGTCGACGAACCCGTCGGCCGACGGGACCGGCGCTCGCGGTCGGCGTGCGCGGTGCGGGCGCCCTCCCCTCACGGCCGGACATGCCCCGGCCCTCCCGGGGTGCTTGACTCGGCTCATGAGGATCTTCTTCACCGGCGGCAGCGGCAAGGCCGGGCACCACGTCGCGCCCTACCTCGCCGCGCAGGGCCACCAGGTCACCAACGCCGACCTCACCCCCCTCGGCCACGCCGAGG
>JAPLAT010000001.1 GCA_026393175.1 Pseudonocardiales bacterium | reverse complement strand
GAGACCGGGGCCGGGCAGTGGGGCACCGCGCTCGCGTTCGCCTGCGCCCAGTTCGACCTCGACCTCAAGGTCTACATGGTGCGCGCCTCCTACGGGCAGAAGCCCTACCGGCGCATCGCCATCGAGACCTGGGGCGGCGAGGTCGTCCCGTCGCCGGTGGACGAGCCCGAGCACCCCGGCTCGCTGGGCGCCGCGATCTCCGACGCCGTCCGCGACGCCGTCGGCCGCGCCGACACCCACTACGCGCTGGGCTCGGTGCTCAACCACGTGCTGCTGCACCAGACCGTGATCGGGCTGGAGGCCAAGGAGCAGCTGGAACTGGCGGGGGAGCGGCTGCCCGACGTCGTCATCGCCCCGTGCGGGGGCGGGTCCAACCTCGGCGGCATCACGTTCCCCTTCGTGCCCGACGCCGGGGTGCGGCTGCTGGCCGTCGAGCCCGCGTCCTGCCCGACGCTGACGCAGGGCGAGTTCGGCTACGACTTCGGCGACACCGCGGGGCTCACGCCGCTGCTGCCGATGTACTCGCTCGGCCACGACTTCGTGCCGCCCTCGATCCACGCCGGCGGGCTGCGCTACCACGGCGACTCGCCGCTGATCTCCCAGCTGGTGCGCGACGGCCGGATGGAGGCCGTGGCCTACCCGCAGGGCAAGGTGTTCGAGGCGGCCGTGCAGTTCGCCCGCACCGAGGGCAAGATCCCGGCGCCGGAGTGCGGGCACGCCATCCGGGCCGCGATCGACGAGGCGCTGGCGGCGAAGGAGACCGGCGAGGAGCGGGTCATCCTCTTCAACTACTGCGGCCACGGGTTCCTCGACCTGTCGGCCTACGACGACTACAACAACGACCGTCTGCCCGACGAGATGGGTTAGGGGCCGCGGGGGGCGACCAGCGGATCGGCCGGGTGCTCGACCCGGCCCCGAGCGGTCTCCACCGGGAAGCCCTCGCGGATCCAGTACTCGATCCCGCCGATCATCTCCTTGACCCGGTAGCCGAGCCGGGCCAGGGCGAGCGCCGCGCGGGTCGCGCCGTCGCAGCCGGGACCCCAGCAGTAGGTCACGACGGTGGTCCCGGCGGGCAGCAGCGCGGCCGCCCGCGCCGGGATCTCCGCCGTGGGCAGGTGCACGGCGCCCGGGACGTGCCCCTGGTCCCACGCCGCGGCGGAGCGGGAGTCCACGAGCACGAACCGGCCGTGCGGCAGCGCGGCGTGCACGTCGGCGACGTCGGCCTGGAAGGCGAGGCGGGCGGCGAAGTGGGCGACGGCGGCGGCCGGGTCGCCCGCCGGGGGCAGCAGGTCCATGAGCAGGACGCTAAACGGAGTCGACGCCCGTCGGAACCCACCATCCACGGTGTTGAACCCTTTCGGCCGGGGAATCCACGGTAGGGTCGGCCCGTGGCCGCTGAACTCGACGACATCGACTGGCGCCTGCTCGAGGCCCTGCAGTCCGACGGGCGGGCCAGCTACGCCGACCTCGCCCGGCTGGTGGGCCTGTCGCCCAGCGCCGTCACCGAGCGCGTGCGGCGGCTGGAGGAGTCCGGGGTGATCACCGGCTACACGGCCGAGGTCGACCCGGAGAAGGTCGGCCTCGGCATCACCGCGCTGGTCCGGCTGCGCTACCCGCACGGCAGCTACACGCCCTTCCGCGACGTGCTGGCCACCACGCCCGAGATCGGGGAGGCGCACCACGTCACCGGCGAGGACTGCTTCGTCCTCACGGTGCGGGCCCGGTCGATGCGGCACCTGGAGGCGGTCACCGGCCGGATCGCCGGGCTGGGCCCCGTCACCACCAGCGTCGTCTACTCCAGCCCGCTGCCCCGGCGCCCCGTCGTCGCCGCCGCCGTCGGCGCGTCCGGGGCCGCGGCGAGCGCTTCCCGCCGCCGCACCTGACCCGCCGACCCACCCCCGCCCCGCCCGGCGCGGGCACGGGCCCCGGACCGCAGCGGGGTGACACCGCTGCGACGGGATCGGAGCGGTGTCACCCCGCTGCGATCGACGGGCCGAAC
>JAPLAT010000112.1 GCA_026393175.1 Pseudonocardiales bacterium | reverse complement strand
GAGCGCACGGTGCTCCGCCCGCGCCCGGCGCGCGCGTCCGGCCGGGTGACGACGGCGACGACCTCGTGCCGGGACCCGAGCAGCGCCCGCAGCGACGGGACCGCCGGCTCGGGGGTGCCGGCGAAGACCAGCCTCACAGGGCCTGCCCGAACAGCGGGTGCGGGCTGACCTTGACCACGGGTGCCGGCTCGCCGAACCACTCGGCGGCCCGGATCTCGGCCATGGCCCGCCGCCGGGTCTCCGCGTCGAGGCGGTCGACGAACAGCACGCCGTCGAGGTGGTCGGTCTCGTGCTGCACGCAGCGGGCCAGCAGCTCGCTGCCCTCGATCTCCAGCGGCTCGCCGTGCATCGACCACCCGCGCGCGACGACGTGCAGGTGGCGCGCGCAGTCCCAGGACAGCCCCGGGATGGACAGGCAGCCCTCCGGGCCGACCTGCTCCTCGTCCCAGACCGCCTCGAACGTCGGGTTCACCAGGTGCCCGGCGAACCCGTCGCAGTCGAAGGTGAACACCCGCAGGGACACGCCGAGCTGCGGCGCGGCCAGCCCGGCGCCGCCGAGCTCGTGCATGGTGTCGGTGAGGTCGGCGACGAGCCGGCGCAGCTCCGCGTCGAAGGTCGTGACGGGCGCGGCGGGCGTGCGGAGCACGGGGTCGCCGAACAGGCGGACGGGCTGGACGGACACGCCCCGATTGTTCCACGCGCCCGTCCGCCGGCTCCGGGGACGGGAGTGTGCGCCCACGGCGGTCCGCGCCGCCGTGGGTGCACACTCCCGCCGCGGGTCAGCCGATCTCGGCGGGGTCGAGCCGGACGCGGACGGGGTCGGCGGCCTTGCGGGCGGTGCGCCCGGCCTGGGCGGTGTGCAGGGCGCCGGCCAGCGCGCGGCCGCGGGCCCGGGGCACGCGCAGCAGGGCGCGCTCGCGCAGCTCGTCGGCGTGCCCGGGGCCGGGGGGCGGCTCGACCTCCACCGGGCCCAGGACGTCGGCGCCGGGGAGCTCGGCCAGCACCGCGTCGACGACGGCGGCCACGGCGTCGGGGGGCCCCTCCACCGCCGCCATCCGCACGGCGGGCGGGAAGCCCACCTCGGCGCGGGCGGCCAGCTCGGCGGCGGCGTGCCCGGTGACGTCCCAGCGCACCAGCGCCTGCACCACCGGCAGCGCCGGGTCCGCGGTGACGACGACGCGCCCGCCCGCGCCGTGCGGCACCACCAGCGCGGCGGCGGCGCACCAGCGGCGCAGCGCATCCTCGGTGACGCGGAGGTCGGGCCGGGACAGCAGCGCCCAGGCGTCGAGCAGCAGCGCCGCGCCGTAGCCGGCCTCGGCGACCGGTTCGGCACCCGGCGTGGCGACGACGATCGCGGGCCGCGCCGCCACGGCCGCGAGCACCGGCGCGCCGCCGCCCGAGGCCCGCACGGGGGTGCCGGGGAACGCGCGGCCCAGCTCCTCCGCGGTGCGCCCGGCACCGACGACCCCGGCCCGCAGGCGCCGCGACCCGCACGCCCCGCACCGGTGGGCGGGGTCGGGGCGGCCGCACCAGCGGCAGTGCGGCAGGGCAGGGCCGTCGGCCCCCGGTCGCAGGCCCAGCGGACCGGCGCAGTGCCGGCAGCGCGCGGTCTCCCGGCAGGACCCGCAGGCCAGCCACGGGACGTAGCCCGAGCGCGGGACCTGCACGAGCACCGGGCGCCCGGCGCCGAGCGCGGCGCGGGCGGCCTCGAACGCGACGTGCGGCAGGCGCGCGGCGCGGGCGTCGGGGTCGCGGGCGAGCTGGCCGTCGTGCTCGCCGACCGCGCCGATCCGGGGCATCGCGGCCCGCACGACGGCGCGCTCGGCGACGACCTCGCGCGCCCAGCCCGACTCGACGAGCAGCTGCGCCTCCGCGGTGCGGGCGAACCCGGCGACGAGCAGGGCCGCCCCGGCGGCGTGGGCGCGCAGCACCAGGACGTCGCGGGCGTGCGGGTAGGGGGCGCGGGGCTCGGCGTGCAGGTCGTCGCCGTCGTCCCAGACCACCAGCAGGCCCGGCTCGGCGATCGGCGCGAACGCCGCCGACCGGGTGCCGACCACGACGCGCACCTGCCCGCGGCGCACGGCCAGCCAGCGGCGGTACCGCTCCGCGGGGCCCAGCTCCGCGGACAGGGCCACGACCGCCTCGTCGCCGAGCAGCGCGACGCAGGCCGCGTGCAGGGCGTCGAGGTCGCGCTGGTCGGGTACCACCAGCAGGGCGCCCCGGCCCCCGGCGGCGGTGGTGGCGGCGGCCTCGGCGAGCCGGTCGGTCCAGCGCTCGCCGGGCAGGGCCTGCCACACCGCGTGCGCCGCGCGCCCGCCCGCCAGCGCGTCGAGCAGCGCCGGGCCGCGCGGGTAGCGCGCCCACCGGCCGCCCGCTCCCCGGGGCCGGCATCCACCGGCGCAGCGTCCCCAGGGTCGGCATCGGCAAGCACCTCGGG
>JAPLAT010000064.1 GCA_026393175.1 Pseudonocardiales bacterium | reverse complement strand
GGTCCCCACCGACCCGGCCGCCCGCGAGCGGCGCAGGCGCCAGGTCGTGGCCGGGGCGTACCCGCTGCGGCGCTGCGCCGGGACGCCCGCGGTCACCATCGCGGCCGTCGGCGCCGTCGTGCCCGAGGCGCTGGCCGCGGCCGAGCGCCTCGACGCCATGGGGCACCCGTGCGATGTCGTGTGCGTGACGAGCCCCGGCCTGCTGTTCGACGCCGGTCAGGCGCGCGCCGGGCGGGGCGACGCCGGGAGCTGGGTGCTCGACGCCGCGTTCCCGGCGTCGCGGGCCACGCCGCTGGTGACGGTCCTGGACGGCCACCCGCACACGCTGGCGTTCCTCGCCGGGATCCACCGGGTGCCCGCCGCGCACCTGGGGGTGAGCCGGTTCGGGCAGTCCGGCGACCTCGAGTCGGTGTTCCGCCACCACGGCCTCGACGCCGACAGCGTGGTCGCGGCGGCCCTGGACGTGGCCGACCGCTGAGGCCGGCCGCCCCCGTGACCGGCCCGGCGCGAGCCGTCCTCAGGCGCCCTCGTCGTCGCGGTCGGCGAGGAACCGCTCGACCTCGGCGGCGAGCTCGTCGGCACTGGGCAGCTCGCCGCCCAGCCCCATGCCGCTGCCCTCGGCGCGGCTCGTCGCCACCGTGTCGTACTGCCGCTCCAGCGCCTGCACGACCTGCCCGACCTCCTCCGACGCCGCGACCTGCTCGGCGATCTCGGTCTCCGCGCGCTCCGCGGCCGCCGACAGTGCCTCGGTGGGCAGGTAGAGCCCGGCCGCCAGCCCGACGTGGTCCAGCAGCACGCGCGCGGCCTGCGGGTACTCGGCGCGGGCGAGGTAGTGCGGCACGTGCACGGCGAAGCCCATCGCGTCGTGGCCGGCCTCGCCGAGCCGCAGCTCCATGAGGGCGACGGCGCTGCCCGGCACCTCGGCCGTCGCGAACCACGCCTCGTGGCCCTCGGTGAGCTCGGGGCGGGTGCCGTGCACGGTCACGCCGATCGGGCGGGTGTGCGGCACGGCCATCGGGATGGCGGTGAGGTTGATCACCAGCCGGACGCCCAGGCGCTGCACCACCTGCTCCACGGCCGCGGCGAACCGCTCCCACTGGGTGTCCGGTTCCGGGCCGGACAGCAGCAGGTAGGGCGTGTCCCCGGTGTCGGACAGGGCCACCACCTCCAGCCGCGGCCCGTGGTAGGCGGCCCAGTGGTCGGTCTCGAAGCGCAGCGGGGGGCGCCGTGACCGGTAGTCGACCAGCTGGTCGACGTCGAAGCGCACGACCGGCTGCGGCTCACCGTCGCCCGTCAGCGCCGCGCAGGCCAGCCGCGCCGCGTTCCCGGCGTCGACGAAGCCGTCCAGCGCGACGATGAGCACGGGCTCCTCGGCCGCCGGGGCGTCGTCCACGATCTCGTACAGCTCGGCAGGGTTCAGCACACAGACCTCCAACGTGAAACTGCCCGCACAGCATCCCGTTCCCGGGCCGGGGCGCGCACCATGGGGAGGCCATGTCGCACTCACCCCGCCGTGTCCCCGTCCGTCGTGTGTGGGCCGTCTGGGCCGTCGCCCTCGCCGCCTACCTCGTGGGGGTGATGCACCGTACGTCGTTCGGCGTCGCCGGACTGGAGGCGTCCGAGCGGTTCGACGCCGCCCCCGCCGTCCTCTCCGGGTTCGTCGTCCTGCAGCTGCTGGTCTACGCCAGCCTGCAGATCCCGGTCGGCGTGCTGCTGGACCGCTTCGGCGCCCGCCGCATGATCGTCGCGGGGGCGCTGACGATGGCGGCCGGGCAGTTCCTGCTGGCGCTGTCGGACTCGCTGCCGCTGGCGGTCGCCGCCCGGGTGCTCGTCGGCACCGGGGACGCGCTGACGTTCATCAGCGTGCTGTCCGTGGTCACCGCGTGGTTCCCCGCCCGCCGGGTGCCGCTGATGACCCAGCTCACGGGCCTGCTCGGGCAGCTCGGCCAGGTGCTCTCCGCGGTGCCGCTGGCCGCGCTGCTCTACGGCCCGGGCTGGACGCCGGCGTTCGTCTCGGCCGGGGCGCTCGGCGTCGCCGTCGCGCTCGCGGTGCTCGCGGTGGTGCGCAACCGTCCCCCGGGCGCGCCGCCGCCCCCGCCCGCCCCGGCGCCCCGCGAGGTGCTCGCCGCGATCGCGCTGTCCTGGCGCGAGCCCGGCACCCGGCTGGGCCTGTGGACGCACATGGGCACCCAGTTCTCCGGCACCGTGTTCGCGCTGCTGTGGGGCGTGCCCTACCTGGTGGCGGGCCAGGGGTTCACCCAGGGCGGGGCGAGCGCCCTGCTGACGCTGTTCGTCGGCGCCGGGATCGTCGCGGGCCCGCTGTTCGGCGAGTTCGCCGCGCGGCACCCGCTGCGCCGCTCGCTGCTGGTGATCACGGTCATCCTGCTGACGGCGGGCACGTGGACGGTCGTGCTGCTCGTGCCGCCGCCCGCCCCGCGCTGGCTGCTCGTCGCGCTGGTGGTGGTGCTGGCGCTCGGCGGGCCGGGGTCGATGATCGGGTTCGACTACGCCCGCACGTTCAACCCCGGCCACCGGCAGGGCACCGCCGTCGGCATCGTCAACATCGGCGGGTTCTTCGCCTCGCTCGTCGTGGCCCTGGCCGTCGGCGTGGTGCTCGGGCTCGTCCCCGGCGGGTACACCCCGGAGTCGTTCCGGCTGGCGTGGACGGTGCAGTACGTGGTCTGGGCGGTCGCGCTGGCCGGTGTGGTCGTGGCGCGGCGGCGGGCGCGGCGGAAGATGGCCGAGGACGGCGTCGTCGTCCGCCCGCTGCTGCAGGTGATGGCGGAGCGGCGGCGCGCCCGGCGGGTCACCCGATCGGGATAACCGTTTTCATCTGCATAGGATCATCCCCCATGCGGATCGCGTTCGTGGGCAAGGGCGGCAGTGGCAAGACCACGGCCGCGGCGCTGTTCAGCCGGCACCTGGCGGCCGCGGGGGCCCCGGTGGTGGCGGTCGACGCCGACATCAACCAGCACCTCGCCCCCGCGCTGGGCCACGACGGGCCGCCGCCGCGCGCGCTGGGTGCGGACCTCGGGTGGCTCAAGGAGTACCTGCGGGGGGACAACCCGCGGATCCGCTAGGCCGCGGAGATGATCAAGACCACGCCGCCGGGGCGCGGGTCGCGCACGCTGGACCTGGACCCGTCCGGGGCGCTGCTGTCGCGGTTCTCGATCGACGTCGGCGGCGTGCGGCACCTCGTCACCGGCGAGTTCGACGAGGCCGACATCGGGGTGTCGTGCTACCACTCGAAGACCGGCGCGGTGGAGCTGTGGCTCAACCACCTGCACGACGGGCCGGGGGAGTACGTCGTCGTGGACATGACGGCCGGGGCCGACGCGTTCGCGTCCGGGCTGTTCACCCGCTTCGACCTCACCGTGCTGGTCAGCGAGCCGACCCGGCGCGGGGTCGGGGTGTACCGGCAGTACGCCGAGCACGCGGGCGGGCACGGCGTCGCGCTGCGGGTGCTGGGCAACAAGATCGGCGAGCCGGACGACGTGGCGTACCTGCGCGAGCAGGTCGGCGACGCGCTGCTCGGGTGGCTGGGGCAGTCGTCGTTCGTGCGGGCGGCCGAGCGCGGTGCCGTCGCCCCGATCGGCGAGCTGGAGCCGGCCAACCGCGCCGCGCTCGACGCGGTCCGCGCCGCGCTGGACGCCCGCACCCGCGACTGGGCCGCCTACCACCGCGCGACGGTGGAGTTCCACCGCCGCAACGCCGAGTCGTGGGCCAACGCCGCGGCCGGGGCGGACCTGACCGAGCAGATCGACCCGCAGTACGTCCCGGGCCCGCTGACCACCGCCCCCTGAGTTGCAGCAAAGCCACTTTCACGCAACGAGATTGCGTGAAAGTGGCTTTGCTGCAACGGCGAGGGGTCACTCCGCCAGCAGCCGGTAGATCGTCTTGCGGGCTTCGGTCACCGCGGCCGTGGCCGCCGTGACCTGCTCCGGCGTGCCGGCCGCCATGACCTGCTGGGCGGCGGCGTGCAGCGCGCCGACCTGCTCCCACAGCTCCGTGGCGCCCTCGTCGGGGTCGGACTCGACCGACGCCCACACGGCGTCGACCTCCTCGCGGCGCTCGGCGACGTGCGCGGTGCCGGCCTCGGTGAGCCGACAGACGCGCCTGCCGTCGGCCTTCTCGACGAGCACGAGGCCCTCGTCCTCGAGCTGGGAGATCGTCGGGTAGACCGAGCCGGGGCTGGGTCGCCAGCGCCCGCCGGAGCGCTCGGCGATCTCCTGGATGATCTCGTAGCCGTGCCGGGGCTGCTCCGCGAGCAGCGCGAGGACGGCGAGGCGGATGTCGCCGCGCTAGGTGCGGCGGCCGCCGCGGCGGCCGCGTGGCCCGCCGGAACCGAAGCCCGGCGGGAAGCCCGGGCCGAAGCCGGGCGGGCGGCCGGGGTGGCGGCGGTGCCCCCGGGGGCCGCGGTGCGGGCCGGGATGCTCGCCGTCGCCGGGCGCGAACGGGACGGACATGTCGGGGCCGCCGAAGCGGCGGGCGAATCGCGGGGTCATGGGGGCCTCCAGGGCGGGGGAAGGGCATCCGGTCGAGCCAGGCTGATCGGCTCGTGTGCCATCACGATATATCGCAACTGTTCGGCGCTGCACTGTGCGCTGCGTCACACCGGGAGGGGCGGTCGGTGCGGCAGGGTGGCGGCGTGGACCCCGTCGATGCGCACTTCACCGGTGCGGTCGCGGCGCTCGGGGACGGAGCGGGGCACGACCTGCCCCCCGGTCTCCCCGCGCAGCGGCTGCTCGACCTGTTCGACGTCCAGGCCGGCAGCCGGCACCTGGACCTGGCCGCCCGCGAGCTGCGCGCCCGCGGCGAGGGCTTCTACACGATCGGCTCGGCGGGTCACGAGGGCAACGCCGCCGTGGCGGCCGCGCTCCGCCCGACCGACCCCGCCCTGCTGCACTACCGCTCCGGGGCGTTCTACCTCGAGCGGGCCCGCCAGGTTCCCGAGGTCGACGGGCGGCGCGTCGACGGCCTGCGCGACGTCCTGCTCGGCCTCGTCGCCGCCGCCGACGACCCCATCTCCGGCGGCCGGCACAAGGTCTTCGGCCGCCACGAGCTGGCCGTCGTCCCGCAGACCTCGACGATCGCCTCGCACCTGCCGCGGGCGCTGGGCGTCGCGTTCGCGATCGGCCGGGCGCGCAAGCTGGGGCTCACCACGGCGTGGCCCGAGGACGCGGTCGCGGTGTGCTCCTTCGGCGACGCCTCGGCCAACCACTCCACGGCCACCGGAGCGATCAACGCCGCGATCCAGGTCGCCTACCGGGGCCTGCCGCTGCCGCTGCTGCTGGTCTGCGAGGACAACGGCCTGGGCATCTCGGTGCCCACCCCGGACGGCTGGATCGCGCACGCCTACGGCAGCCGCCCCGGGCTGGACTACCTCACCGCCGACGGGTCCGACCCCGCCGAGGCGCTGGCCGTCGCGCGCACGGCGGCCGACCGCGCCCGCCGCCTGCGCCGGCCGGTGTTCCTGCACCTGCGCACCGTCCGGCTGATGGCGCACGCCGGCACCGACCTGGAGACCGCCTACCGGCGCCCCGCCGACATCGCCGCCGACCTCGCCCGCGACCCGCTGCTGGGCACCGCCCGGCTGCTCGTCGCCTCCGGCACCTGCACCCCGGCGCAGGTGCTCGCGCGCTACGAGGCCGCGCGGGAGCAGGTGGCCCGCCGGGCGCGGGAGGCGGTGACGGCGCCCCGGCTCGCGAGCGCCGCGGAGGTGGTCGCCCCGCTGCGCCGGGAGACCCCGGACGAGGTGGAGCGCACGGCCGCCCGCACCGCGGCGGCGACCGTCCGCGACGGCGAGCCGCTGACCCTGGCCCAGGCGATCAACGGCGCGCTGCGCGGGGTGCTCGCGGCGCACCCCGGGGCGCTGGTGTTCGGCGAGGACGTGGCGGTCAAGGGCGGCGTCTACGGCGTGACGCGCGGGCTGCGGCGCGCCGCCGGGCCGACCCGGGTGTTCGACACCCTGCTCGACGAGCAGACGATCCTCGGCCTCGCGCTCGGCGCGGGGCTCTCCGGCCTGCTGCCGATCCCGGAGATCCAGTACCTGGCCTACCTGCACAACGCCGAGGACCAGATCCGCGGTGAGGCCGCCACGCTGCAGTTCTTCTCCGACGGCCGGTACCGCAACCCGCTCGTCGTCCGGGTCGCCGGGTACGGCTACCAGAAGGGGTTCGGCGGCCACTTCCACAACGACAACGCCGTGGGCGTGCTGCGCGACGTGCCCGGGCTCGTGATCGCCTCCCCGGCCCGCCCGGACGACGCCGCCGCGATGCTGCGCACCTGCGTCGCCGCGGCGGAGACCGACGGCGCGGTGTGCGTGTTCCTGGAGCCGATCGCGCTCTACCACACCCGTGACCTGCACGACGACGGCGACGAGGGCTGGCTCGCCCCGGACGGCGGCGGGCACGTGCCCCTCGGGCGGGCCCGCACCCACGGGGACGGCACCGACCTGACCATCGTCACCTGGGCCAACGGGCTGCGGATGAGCCTGCGCGTCGCCGCCCGGCTCGCCGCGGACGGCATCGGCGCCCGGGTCGTCGACCTGCGCTGGCTCGCCCCGCTGCCCGTCGCGGACGTGCTGCGCGAGGCCCGCGCGACCGGCCGCGTACTGGTGGTGGACGAGACCCGGCGCACCGGCGGGGTGTCCGAGGGCGTGCTCGCGGCGCTGGTGGACGCCGGCTACGAGGGGCGGATCGCCCGGGTGGCGGCCGTGGACAGCGTCATCCCGCTGGGCGACGCCGCCCGGCTGGTGCTGGTGTCGGAGGACGACATCGCGTCCGCGGCGCGGAAGCTGGTGGCGAGCGGGCCGTGACCGGCCCCGGGCTCAGCCCGCGGCGCCCGAGCAGGTGGTGCGCACGTACTCCTGCACCCGCTGGTTGGCGGCCACGTTCTCCGGGGTGTTGACGGCGCTGGCCAGCGCCGCGTCGGTGGCCAGCGCGGTGGAGTCGCCGCCGTTGGCCAGCAGCGCGTCGAGCTGCAGGTCCAGGGCGGCGACGTACTGCTCGACGTCGTCGCGGATGTCGTCGGGCGCGGTCTGGATCAGGTCGTCGTTGGCGAGCCGCACCGCGTCGACGGTGTTGCTCAGCTCCTCGGGAGGTACGCCGCTGCGCCCGGACAGCGGGGTGGTGGCGGCGCTGCTCGCCTGCACGGCCGCGCAGAACGGCGACGGCGGCCCGGCGGGGGCGCGGCTGGGCGCTACGCGGTCCAGCCCGGCGACCGAGCCGCCGCACCCGGCCACCAGCAGGATTCCCACCAGCGGGTACAGCGCCCAGGCCGCCCGCACCGCCGCACGCTCCATGATCGGTCCACGATATCGGGTGGGATGTGAGGGGAACGTGGTGGGCCGCACCGGCGTTGTGTCCGGTGTGCCCCGCTTCGGACCCCGCCGCATCGCCGCCTTCCGCGCCCTCTGGCAGGCCGTCACGCAGAGCCGCCGTCCCGGCGCGCCGGGCCTCGGTGACCGGCTGCGCGCCCTGCCGCGCCTGCTGACGCAGTCGGTCAGCGGCCGCTACCCCGACCTGGCCCGCGGCCGGCTGGCGCTGTTCGCGCTCGCCGTGGCGTACCTGGTCTCGCCGGTCGACCTGGTCCCCGAGGTGTTCCTGGGCCTGCTCGGCCTCACCGACGACGCGGTCGTCGCGCTGTGGCTGGGCGGGGCCTTCCTCGTCGAGACCGACCGGTTCCTCGCCTGGGAGCGCTCCCGGCCGACGGTGGTGGACCAGCCGCCGAAGCGGTGACGGCCGGGTCGGCGCGCCCGCGCGGCATCTGTTAGGCATCGCCCGTGGAGACGATGCGCGTGATCACGCAGCGGACGACCGGCGGGCCCGAGGTGCTCCAGATCGGGTCGGCGCCGGTGCCCGAGCCGCTGCCGACGGAGATCCGCGTGCGCGTCGCCGCGGCCGGGGTGAACCCCGTGGACTGGAAGACCCGCGCGGGCGGCGGCATGGCCGGGGTGTTCGGGCCGCCGCCGTTCACCGTGGGCTGGGACGTCGCGGGCACCGTGGACGCCGTCGGCCCGGGCGTCACCCGGTTCACCGTCGGCGACACCGTGTTCGGGATGCCGTGGTTCCCGCGCCAGGCCGGCGCCTACGCCGAGTTCGTCACCGCCCCGTCGCGGCACTTCGCGCACCGACCGGCGGGCCTGGACGCCGTCGCCGCCGCCGCGCTGCCGCTGTCCGGACTCACGGCCTGGCAGTGCGTGGTCGACATCGCCGACGTGCAGCCCGGGCAGCGGGTGCTCGTGCACGCCGCCGCGGGCGGGGTCGGGCACCTCGCCGTGCAGATCGCGAAGGCGCGCGGGGCGTACGTCATCGGCACGGCGTCGGGGGGCAAGCACGACC
>JAPLAT010000668.1 GCA_026393175.1 Pseudonocardiales bacterium | reverse complement strand
GTCCGGCGGGCGCGGCGCCCCGGCGGCGGCCGCGGACGTCCCGCTCACCCCCGAGCTGGCGGCGGCCGTCGCCGCCCTGCCCCCGGCTCGCGAGCGGCCGCAGCTGGGCGGGCTCGACGTGCGCGCGCCCGACCCCGGCTTCCGCCTGGGCAGGCTGCTGCGTCCGGTGCGCGGCCTGCTCGCGCTCACGGTGCTGCTCGTGACCCTCGACGCCCTCACGACGCTGGCCTTCCCGACGATCGCCCGGTACGCCGTGGACGGCGGCATCACCGCGGGGTCGGCGTCCGGGCTGCTCGTCGCCACGGCGCTGGGGGTCGCCGTGGTGGCGGCGGGCTGGCTGGTGGTGGCCGTGCAGACGGTGGTCACGTCCCGGGCCGGGGAGAGCCTGCTCTACCTGCTGCGCGTGCGCAGCTACGCCCACCTGCAGCGGCTGGGGCTGGACTACTACGAGCGCGAGCTGTCCGGCCGGATCATGACCCGGATGACCACCGACGTCGACGCGCTGTCGACGTTCCTGCAGACCGGGCTCGCACAGGCGGTGGTCAGCCTGCTCACCGTCGGCGGCGTGGCGGTGGCGCTGCTGCTCACCGACGCGGAGCTGGCGCTGGTCGCGCTGGCCGTGCTGCCGGTGCTCGTCGCGGCCACGGTGTGGTTCCGGCGGCTGTCCTCGCGCGCCTACACCGACGCGCGGGAGAAGGTCAGCGCCGTCAACGCCGACATGCAGGAGAACGTGTCCGGCGTGCGGGTCGCGCAGGCCTACGTCCGCGAGGAGCGCAGCGCCGCCACGTTCGCCGCGCGCAACGACGCCTACCGGCGCAGCCGGATGCGGGCCCAGCGCTACATCGCCACGTACTTCCCGTTCGTGGCGCTGCTGTCCGACGTCGCGCAGGTGGCGGTGCTCGGCGTGGGCGCCGCCCGGGTGGCGACCGGGGACCTGACGCCCGGCGTGCTCACCGCGTTCCTGCTCTACCTGGGGCTGTTCTTCACCCCGGTGCAGCAGCTCTCGCAGGTGTTCGACTCCTACCAGCAGGCCCGCGTCGGCCTCACCCGCATCTCCGACCTGCTCCGCACGCCCACCACGGTGCCGCCCGAGCCGGAGGGCGAGCCGGTCGACGTCCCGGCCCGGCTGCGCGGCGAGGTGGAGCTGCGCGAGGTGTGCTTCGCCTACGCCGGGGCCGACCGCCCGGCGCTGGACCACGTGTCGCTGCGCGTCGCGCCGGGGGAGACCGTCGCGCTGGTCGGGGCGACGGGGGCGGGCAAGTCCACCCTGATCAAGCTCGTCGCGCGGTTCTACGACGCCGGGTCGGGCGCGGTCCTGGTCGACGGGGTGGACGTGCGGCGGATGCCGCTCGCGGCCTACCGCGCGCGGCTGGGCGTCGTGCCGCAGGAGCCGCACCTGTTCACCGGCGACGTCGCGGCCAACATCGCCTACGGCCGCCCGGACGCCACGCCCGCGCAGATCGAGGCGGCCGCCCGCGCCGTCGGGGCGCTCGACCTCGTGCGCAGCCTCCCCGGCGGGTTCCGGCACCCGGTCGGCGAGCGCGGCCAGGGCCTCTCGGCCGGGCAGCGCCAGCTCGTCGCGCTGGCCAGGGCCGAGCTGGTCGACCCGGACCTGCTGCTGTTCGACGAGGCC
This sequence comes from Pseudonocardiales bacterium, assembly GCA_026393175.1. Classification (GTDB taxonomy): domain Bacteria; phylum Actinomycetota; class Actinomycetes; order Mycobacteriales; family Pseudonocardiaceae; genus Pseudonocardia. Next base: position 14,127 of record JAPLAT010000668.1, on the reverse strand, counting down.
ACCGCCGCCCTCGACCCGGCCACGGAGGCGGCCGTCCTCGCCGCGGGCGACCGCGTGACCTCCCGGCGCACGGCGTTCGTCGTCGCGCACCGGCTGGCCACGGCCGCCCGGGCCGACCGGGTCGTCGTGCTGGACGGCGGCCGGGTCGTCGAGGACGGCCCGCACGCCGAGCTGGTGGAGGCCGGAGGGGCGTACGCCCGGCTCTGGCGCGCGGGCGAGCTGGAGCCCGCGGCCTGAGCGCGGGGCCCGTCCCGCCACGGTCTCGACCCGGCCCGTCCGCGGCGCTAGCGTCGCGCCATGCCGGAGGTGGCCGAGGGCGTGCCGCGCGGCGGACTGCCCGTCCTCGCCCTCGGCAGCGGGCCGCCGCTGGTCGTGCTCCGCGGGTTCAGCACCGTCCACGCCAACCCGACCGGGCTGCAGCGGGTCGCGGAGATCCGGTCGGTGCAGGGGTTCGCGCGGTCCTCCCGGGTCCACTCCGTCGGTCGCGCGCCCGGTCTTGCCCCCGGGACGGGCATGGCGGAGATCGCGACCCAGCACGCCGAGGCGCTGCGGGAGGCGTTCGACGGGCCGGTCGACGTGCTCGGGACGTCGTCGGGCGGCTCGGTGGCGCTCCAGCTCGCCGCCGACCACCCCGCGTCCGTCCGCCGGCTGGTGCTGGTCGCGGCGGGGTGCACCCTGGCGGCGGGCGCCCGGGAGGCGCAGCGGCGCTACGTGGACGCGGTCGCGGCCGGCCGCCGGGGCGCCCACCACCTGGCCCCGTTCAAGATCACCTCGCCGTGGGCGGCGCGGGCCCTCCCCCCGCTGATGTGGCTGCTCGATCCGCTGGTGCGCCCCGCCGACCCGTCGGACATGGTCGCCTTCGCCCGGGCCGAGGACGGGTTCGACCTGTGCGGGCGGCTGGCCGACGTCGTCGCGCCGACGCTGGTCGTGGGCGGGAGCCGGGACACCGTGTACCCGCCGGAGATCCTGCGGCGCACGGCCGAGGGCGTCCGCGACGGGCGGCTCGTGCTGTACCCGGGCGTGGGGCACGCCGGCACCATGACCCGGCGCCGGCTCCCGGCCGACGTCGCCTCGTTCCTCGGCCGGTACGACTGATCCTGCCCGGATCCGGGCAGGAATTTGGCAATCGGGGCCGCTGGGGGCACCATCTCCTCTCGTGCCCGCCGGACCCCACGACGACCTCGTCGACCACCTCGTGCGCAGCACCCCGCTCAGCGAGAACGAGTCGCGGCGCGTGGTGGCCGAGGTCCTGCGGTACTTCGACGAGCCGGTGGACGCCTACGTCCGCCGCCGGCACGCGGAGCTGCGGATGCGCGGCTGGCACAACGACCGGATCTTCGCGGCCCTCGGTGCCGAGCTGGCGACGCGGCGGGTGGCCCCGCCCGCGCTCTCGGCCCGGCAGCTGCGGCGCATCGTCTACGGCTGAGCACTCGGCCGGTCAGGAGAACAGCATGTGCGGCATCGTCGGCTACGTCGGTCCCCAGGACGCGGCGCCGATCCTCCTCCAGGGGCTCGGCCGCCTGGAGTACCGCGGGTACGACTCGGCGGGCCTCGCGGTCGCGACGAAGGCGGGCCTCAAGGTCCGCAAGGTCAGCGGCCGCGTCGCCACCCTGGCCGCGGACCTCCCGGCCCGGTTCAAGGGCGCGCCCGGCATCGGCCACACCCGATGGGCCACCCACGGCGGCCCGACGCCGGAGAACGCGCACCCGCACACCGACACCACGGGGCGGATCGCCGTCGTCCACAACGGGATCATCGAGAACGCCGAGGAGCTGCGGGCCAAGCTCACCGCGCAGGGCGTCGAGTTCACCTCGCAGACCGACACCGAGTGCGTCGCGCACCTCATCGCGGCGGCGTTCGACGCCGGGGCGGCCGACCTGGAGCAGGCCGTGCGCTGGGCGCTGCGCCAGGTCGTCGGCGCCTACGGGCTCGCCGTCATCGACGCCGAGCACCCCGACCGCGTCGTCGTCGCCCGCAACGGCAGCCCGGTGCTGCTCGGCGTCGGCGAGAAGGAGATGTTCGTCGCCTCCGACGTCGCCGCGCTCGTCGGGTACACCCGCCAGGTCGTCTACCTCGACGACGGCGAGCTCGCCTCGCTCACGGCGGGGGGCTACCGCACGTTCACCCTCGACGACACCTCCACGGCGAAGAGCCCGTCCACGATCGACTGGGACGTCGTCGGCGCGGAGATCGGCGACCACGCCCACTTCCTCATCAAGGAGATCGGCGAGCAGCCCGCCACGCTCACCCGCGCGCTGGCCGGGCGCCTCGACGAGCGGTTCTCCACCGCGCACCTGGGCGGGCTCAACCTGTCGGTGCGCGAGGCGCGGGAGTTCCGCCGCGTGAAGATCCTCGGCTGCGGCAGCGCCTGCTACGCGGGCGACCTGGGCGCGCAGCTCATCGAGGACCTGGCCCGGCTGCCCGCCTCCAGCGAGCCGGCCAGCGAGTTCCGCTACCGCAACCCCGTCGTCGAGCCGGACACCCTCTACGTCGCGGTGAGCCAGTCCGGCGAGACCCTGCACGCCGGCGCGGAGATGTCGGTGGCGGCGACGAAGTCGTTCACGTCCACGGTCACCGCGTTCGCCCTGCTCGCCCTGCACCTGGGCCGCATCCGGGACCTCTCGCCCACCGACGGCGCCCGGATCATCGCCGGCCTGCAGCGGCTGCCCGAGCAGGTCGAGGAGATCCTCAAGCTCTCCGACGAGATCGCCGAGGTGGCCCGCGAGCTGGCGCCCAGCCCGAGCATGATGTTCGTCGGCCGCCGCCGCGGCTGGCCGGTCGCCCGGGAGGGCGCGCAGAAGCTCAAGGAGATCTCCTACATCCACGCCGAGGCCTACCCGAGCGCGGAGCTCAAGCACGGCCCGCTCGCGCTCATCAGCCCGGAGATGCCGACGGTGGCGATCGTCCCCGACGACGAGCTGCTGGAGAAGAACACCTCCACGCTCTCGGAGATCCGGGCCCGCAGCGGCCGGGTCGTCGCGCTGGCCCACCGCGAGCTGCCCGCGGACCTGGCCGACCGCACGCTCGTCGTCCCGCGCAACGAGCCCGAGCTGGACCCGATCCTGCTGTCCGTCCCGCTGCAGCTGCTGGCCTACCACGCCGCCGTGGCCCTGGACCGCGACGTGGACAAGCCCCGCAACCTGGCCAAGTCGGTGACGGTCGAGTAGCGGCGGATACGGTCGCCCGCGTGCTCCCCACGACCGATGCCGCCCTGTTGGCCCGCACCGCCCGTGCCCAGCGGGACGGGCGCTGCCCCTCCGTCGTCGCCGGTGTCGTGCGGGACGGGGGGCTCGTGTGGTCCGCCGGGCGGGGCGAGGTCGCCGAGCCGCACGCCGACGTGCAGTACCGGCTGGGCTCGATCACCAAGACGGTCACCGCGGTCACGGTGCTGCGGCTGCGCGACGCCGGCCTGCTCGACCTCGACGACCCGCTGGACCGGCACCTCCCCGGCACCCCGCTGGGCGACCGGACCGTCGGGCAGCTGCTCGCGCACCTCGCCGGGGCCGGGTCGGAGAGCCCGGGGCCGTGGTGGGAGCGCGCGCCCGGCACCACCCTGGAGGGCCTCGGGCTCACCGGCGCCGACGTCGTCCTGCCCGCCGCGCGCCGCTTCCACTACTCCAACCTCGGGTTCGGGCTGCTCGGCGAGCTGGTGGCCCGGGCCCGCGGGCGGGCGTGGGCCGAGGTCGCCCGCGACGAGGTGCTGCTGCCGCTGGGGATGACCCGCACGACGCCGCGCCCGTCCGGCCGCGCCGCGGCCGGGTACGCGGTGCACCCGTGGGCCGACGTCGTGCTGCCCGAGCCCGAGCACGACGCCGAGGTGATGGCCCCGGCCGGGCAGCTCTGGGCCACCGCGACCGACCTCGGCCGGCTCGGCGCGTTCCTGCTCGGCGACACCGGGGACGTGCTCGCGCCCGACACCGTCGAGGAGATGACGGTGCCGGCCGGCGTCGACCCGGCGCAGCCGGGCTGGTCGTCCTACGGCCTCGGCGTGCAGGTGCAGCGGACGGCCGAGGGCACCGTGCTCGTCGGCCACGGCGGCTCGATGCCGGGCTTCCTCGCCGGACTGTGGGCCGACCGCGAGGACGGCACCGCCGCGCTCGCGCTGGCCAACACGACCGCCGGGCTGGACGGCGGGCTGCCCGCGGCGCTGCTCGCCGAGGTCCGCGAGCGCGAGCCGCGCGTCGTCGACGCGTGGGTGCCGAGCGCGCCGCCGGTGCCCCTGGACGCGCTCGGCCCCTGGTTCTGGGGCCCGATGCCCTACGTGCTGCGCGCGGTCCCCGGCGGGCTGCTGCACCTCGGCGGGCTCGGCCGCCCGGGCCGGACCAGCCGCTTCCGCCCCGGCCCGGACGGCACCTGGGTCGGGCTGGACGGCTACTTCGCGGGGGAGACGCTGCGCCTCGCGGGCGACCACCTCGACCTGGCCACGTTCGTCTTCACCCGCACCCCCTACGACCCGGCCGCGCCGGTGCCGGGCGGGGTCGACCCGGACGGCTGGCGCCCGGCCTGAGCGGCCCGGTCACGAGGGGCGCAGGCCCGCCAGGTGCGGCGCCGCGGCCCCGTCGCGGCCGGTGAGCAGCAGGAGCAGGGCGGCGGTCGGGCCGCGGACCTCCTCGCCCTCGCCCGCCGTCCAGTCGGAGTCGGTGGCGACCAGCCGCCTGCCGCGCAGCCTGCGCCGGGCGTGGAACGGCCAGCCCATCCGCCAGACCCGCTCGACGCCGGCCCGGGCCGCGTCGAGCGGCATCGGGTGCGCGCGACCCACGGCGACCGCCACGTCCTGCACGTGCACCGGCACGTCGAAGAGCAGGTTCGGCAGCGTCGTGATCGGCGACCGCGCCCGGCTCTCCGCCAGGTCCCGCAGCTCGGCGACGAGCCGCTCCGGCGGGCGGGCGGCGTGGTGGACGGCGAGGTCGTGGTTGAGGCGGTCGAGGTTCCCGCGCACCCGGACCGCGCCCACGAGCATCCCGCCGAGGCCCGGGTGCTGCGGCGTGAGCGCCACGTGGGCGGCGACGTCGCGGACGCGCCAGCCCGCGCAGAGCGAGGGCGCCTCCCACTGGGCGGGGGTCAGGTCCTCGAGCAGGTCGGCCAGGGCGCGGCGCTCCGCGGCGATCAGCTCCCAGCTCCGTTCCGTGTCCACGACCGCCTCCTCGTCAGAGAATCTGACCATATAGTGTCAGAGAGTCTGACCAGTGTCGAGGAGTGCGCGTGAACACCGGGATGCTGCTGTTCCTGCCCTACCGCGCCATGGAGCAGCGCGTGATGGCCGCCGTCGCCGCGGCCGGGTTCGACGACCTCACCCTCGCCCAGTCCCGGGTGTTCCAGCGGATCGCGCCCGGCGGGAGCCGGCTCACCGACCTCGCCGAGCAGGCCCAGATCACCAAGCAGTCGGCGGGGTTCCTCGTCGACGCCCTGCAGGAGCGCGGCTACGTCGAGCGCGTGCCGGACCCGTCCGACGCCCGCGCCCGGCTCGTACGGATCGCGCCGCGCGGGGAGCAGGTGCTGGCCGTGGCGGCCGCCGCCGTCGCGGACGTGGAGGCGGAGTGGGCCGCCCACCTCGGCCCCGCCGCGATGGACGACCTGCGCGGCGCTCTGCTCCGGCTCCGCGAGATCACCGACCCGTGGGCGGACTGACCCCCGCCTCCGGGCGGGGCGGGGGTCAGTCGTCGCCGAGGAGGCGGGCGCGGCGCGCGGAGATCTCGGGCAGGCGCTTGTCGCCCGGGGGCAGCCGTTCCTCGAGCAGGTCGTGCACCTCCAGGTCGTCGCGGCCCAGGGGGTGCTCGGCGAACTCGGCGAGCAGGTCGAGGTCGGAGGTGTCGAGGACGGCGCGGCGCAGGCCGGCCGCGATCTCGTCGCGCAGCTCGCGGATCTCCGGGGCGTCGGAGCGGGGCAGGAGCGGGCCCGCGCAGGCGCGCAGGGCGTCGGCCGGGGACCCGGCGCGCAGGGCGGACCGCACGGCGTCGACGTCGGACTCCACGTCGGCGTCGAGGCGGTAGGGGCGGGTGCGCAGGACGTCGGCGCCGATGAGGTTGCGCAGCCGAAGGATCTCCCCGCGGACGGTCGTGGGGTTGCCCTCCTCGCCGTAGAGCCGCAGGGCGAGCTGCTCGGCGGTCAGCCCGCCGCGGTGCAGGGACAGCGCGACGAGGATCTCCGCGGGCCGCAGGGTGGTGGTGACCGGCGAGCCGTCGAGCAGCACCCGCGGACCGCTGTCGCCCATGAACCGCATGGACAGCGCCCGGCGGCGCGGGCTGCTCCGCGCGGCGGACGGCGCGCGCAGCAGGTAGCCCTCGGCGAGCGGCTCGACGACCATCTCGCGGCCGTCGTCGAGCCGGACGCGGTCGACGCCCTCGCCGAGCGCGATGCGCGTGGGCCACGTGCCGTACGGCTCGCCCGCGATGATCCGGCCGGTCGGCGTGACGAGCGCCCCGGCCGAGCCGCGCAGGCTCGCCAGGTGCGGCATGTTGCGGACGCGCAGCCGCTCGTCGGCGATCGCCAGGCGCACGCGGAGCTGGTTCTCGGCGAGCTGCGCGGTGGCCGTGACGAGCTGCGTCATGGCCGGGTGCACGGTGTGCAGCGGGCCGCTGATGTCGATGGCGCCGAGGATCGCGCCGGTGTCCGGGTCGTGCACGGGAGCGGCCGCGCAGGTCCAGATGTGGTAGGCGCGGACGAGGTGCTCGGCGGAGTGGATCTGCACCGGCGCGTCGACGGCGAGCGTGGTGCCCATCGCGTTGGTGCCGATGGCGTCCTCGGAGACCCCGTGCCCGGGCGCGAGGCCGGTGCGGTCCGCCGCGTGCAGCAGGGAGGTGGCGCCCTCGCGCCACAGGATCGTGCCCTCGGCGTCGGTGACGAGCATGACGTGCATGGCCTCGTCGGCGATGCTCACCAGCGTGCTGCGCAGCAGCGGCAGCACCTCGTGCAGCGGATGGGCCTCGCGGACGTCGAGCAGGTCCCGCTCGGGCACGACGACGGGCGGCCTGCGGCGGTCGGGGTCGACGTGCGCGGCCAGGCTGCGCTGCCAGCTCTCGGACACCAGCGACCGCGGCGCGGGCCCGCCGGAGTCGCCGCTCAGCACCGCCTCGTAGACGTCGTGCAGCGCACGGGCGTGCTGAGCGGGGTCGCGGGCCATCCCGCCGTGCGTGTCGTGCGCTGCCATCGCTGCTCCGCGCGTCATCGCCGGATGTGACTGCCCCTCCGACATCATCGCCCGACCTGCCGTGACGGGGCAAGGCGGGCCCTGCTTGCGCGTGCAACGTGGAGGCAACGTGGCGGTGCCTAGGTTCGTCCCACCGCACGTGACGTGCACCACCACCTTCGCCCCCCAGGGAGGTTCGCCCGTGACGACCGACGCCGTTCTCGACCGGGAGACCGCCGTTCTCGACCGCGCAGGCCTCGACCGCGCCCTACCCGGGGGCGACCGCGGCACCGTGCGGCGCACCGCGCGGCTGCTCGTCGTCGACGGCGAGGCGATCGTGCGCTTCGGGCTGCGGCAGCTCTTCGCCGCCGACCCCGAGGTCACCGTGATCGGCGAGGCCGCCTCGCCGCGCGACGCGCTCGTCATCGCCGACCGCTGCCCGCCCGACCTCGTCGTCCTCGACGTCGACCTCGGCCGGGGCGACTCGGCGGGCGTCGAGCTCGCGCGCATGCTGCTGGAGCGCCACCGCGGCGTGCGGGTGCTCGTGCTCACCGGCTGCCGCGACCGCGACGTGATGCTCCGCACCGTCCGCCTCGGCGTGCACGGCTACCTCCGCAAGGGGGCCGAGACCGCCGACATCAGCCGCGCCGTGCACGCGCTGCTGCGCGGCGAGAGCGTGTTCGACACCCGCGGCCAGACGACCACGGCCGACGTCGCGCACGACGACGACCGGCCCGCGGTGCGCGGCCTGGGTGCCGCGATGCTCACCGACCGGGAGAACCAGGTGCTGCGGCTGCTGGCGGTGGGCATGTCCAACCGCGAGATCGGCATGCGGCTGGTGATCAGCGAGGCCACCGTCAAGTTCCACGTGCGCAACCTGCGCGACAAGCTGGACGTGCGGCGGCGCACCGAGATCGTCTACACCGCCACGCGGCAGGGCATCGTCTAGTCTCACCGCGTGGAACTGGCCCCCGCGGTCTTCGCGAGCGGGTGGGCGAGCGGGGTCAACGCCTACCTGTGCGTGCTCGTGCTGGGCCTGTTCGGCCGGTTCGCCGGTGTCGAGGCGGTGCCCGAGGCGCTGACCCGCACCGACGTGCTGGTCGTCGCCGGTGCGCTGTACCTGGTGGAGTTCGTCGCGGACAAGATCCCGTACGTCGACTCGGTGTGGGACGCGGTGTCGACCGCGATCCGGCCCGCGGCGGGCGCCGTGATCGGCCTGCTCGTCGCGGGCGACGCGGGCACGCTGGAGCAGGCGGTGCTCGCCGTCAGTGGCGGCGGGGCGGCGCTCGTCAGCCACCTGGTGAAGGGCGGGCTGCGGCTGGTCGTCAACACATCGCCCGAGCCGGTCACCAACTCCGCGGTCAGCCTGGGCGAGGACCTCGCCGTGGCCGGGGTGGCGACGCTGGTCGTCGTCGCGCCGCTCGTCGCGGCCGGGATCGCGGCCGTGCTGCTCGTGGCCGGGGTGGTGCTGCTCGTCCTGCTGTGGACCCGGGTGCGGCGCGGGTACGTGCGGTTCCGGGCCTGGCGCGAGCAGCGGGCCGCCCCCGCCTGAACGGGGACGGCCCGGCGGTGCCGCTCAGCCGAAGAAGACGGCGGCCTCGGCGTAGAGCGCCGGGTCGACGACCTTGAGCTCCTTGGTGGCCTCCGACAGCGGCACCGTGACGACGTCGGTGCCGCGCAGGGCCGTCATCTGGCCCCACGCGCCGGCGTGCACGGCGTCGATCGCGTGCAGGCCGAAGCGGGTGGCGAGCCAGCGGTCGCGGGCGGTCGGGGTGCCGCCGCGCTGCACGTGCCCGAGCACCGTGGTGCGGGCCTCCTTGCCGGTGCGCTGCTCGATCTGGTGGGCCAGCCAGTCGCCGATGCCGCCCAGGCGCACGTGCCCGAACGCGTCCTTCTCGCCGGTGAGCAGCACCTCGTCGCCGTCCTTGGGCTTGGCCCCCTCGGAGACGACGATGATCGGGGCGTAGTCCAGCCGGAACCGCGACTCGACCCAGCTGCAGACCTGCTCGATGTCGAACCGCACCTCGGGGATGAGGATCGCGTTGGCGCCGCCCGCCATCCCGGCGTGCAGCGCGATCCAGCCGGCGTGCCGGCCCATGACCTCGACGATCAGCGCGCGGTGGTGGCTCTCGGCGGTGGTGTGCAGCCGGTCGATCGCCTCGGTGGCGATGTTGACGGCCGTGTCGAACCCGAACGTGTAGTCCGTGCCCGACAGGTCGTTGTCGATCGTCTTCGGCACGCCGACGACGTTGACGCCGATCTCGTGCAGCTTCGTCGCGACGCCGAGGGTGTCCTCGCCGCCGATGGCGATGAGCGCGTCGACGCCGAGGTCCTGGAGGTTCTTGCGGATCCGCTCGACACCGCCCTCGACGGCGAACGGGTTGGTGCGCGACGACCCGAGGATCGTGCCTCCGCGCGGGAGCAGCCCGCGCACGGCCGGGATGTCCAGCGGCTTCGTCAACGCCTCCAGCGGCCCGCGCCAGCCGTCGCGGAACCCGAGGAAGGAGTAGCCGTACTCCGGGACGCCCTTGCGGACGATCGCCCGGATCACGGCGTTGAGCCCGGGGCAGTCGCCGCCCCCGGTGAGCACTCCGACGCGCATGTGCAGCCCTCTCCATCGATGCAGACTCCGATCACGCTAGCGCCGCGGGCGTGACGGCGGACACCCGGGACGGCGTCCGTAGGGTGGCCGGGGTGGAGCGGGTGGACCTGGTGGCCGACTGCGGGCGCTGCGCCGCGCTGTGCTGCGTCCTGCCGGCGTTCGGCGCGTCCGCCGACTTCGCGATCGACAAGGCCCCCGGGGAGCCCTGCCCGAACCTGGGCGCGGACCACGCGTGCACGATCCACCCGGTGCTGCGCGAGCGCGGCTTCCCCGGGTGCACGGTGTTCGACTGCCTCGGCGCCGGCCAGCGCACGGTCGCGGCGTTCGGCGGCGAGCGGCGCCGCGTGCCCGGCATGGGGCCGGTGTTCGCGGTGCTGCGGGTGCTGCACGAGCTCTTGCGGTACCTCGGCGAGGCGGCGGAGCGGGTGCCGGCGGGCGACCCGGACGCGGCGCCGCTGCACGCCGAGGTCGTCGCCGCGCTGCGGGCCACGGAGGCGCTCGCCGCGGGCGACGCCGCCGTCCTCGCCGCGCTCGACCCCGGCCCGCACCGCGCCGAGGTGGCGGCCCTGCTGCGCCGGGTCAGCCGGCACCTGCGCGACGTCCCCCGGCCCCGGACCGGACCCGCGCGGGGCCTCCGCGCCCTCCGGGGCGGCGAGCTGCGGGGCGGCGGCGACCTGCGGGGCGCCGACCTGCGCGGGGCGGACCTCCTCGGCGCGGACCTGCGCGGGGCCGACCTGCGGGGCGCCGACCTGATCGGCGCCGACCTGCGGGGGGCCGACCTCGCGGGAGCGGACCTGCGCGGGGCGCTGTTCGTCCTGCAGGCCCAGCTCGACGCCGCCCGCGGGGACGCCGCCACCCGCCTCCCCGCCGGTCTCACCCGGCCGGGGCACTGGGTCGCGGGAATCGGGGTTTCGCCCGCCCGCGTCCCGGGGAAGGGACGGGCGTGACCGCGTCCGTCGACCCCGCCCACGAGCGCCCCGAGGGCGCCACCGACCACCACGTCTCCGCCGCCGGCACCATGACCGAGGCGCTGGAGCGGATCGAGCGCGCCCGGGGCGCGCTCTACGAGTTCCACCAGCTCACCGGCGGCGCCGACGCCCAGCTCGACGAGGTCGTCGACGAGCTGCGGGCCGCCGGCCTCGACGCGCTCGCCGACCGCGTGCAGGACGAGCTGATCGGCCTGAACGTCGTCGCGGGCCGCTGGACGTTCCAGCTCGTCGAGGAGTTCGACGACGGCTACTACGCCACGTGGCGCGAGATCGAGCGGGCCGTCCGCGAGGGGGCCACGGGTGGGCGGCGGCACGTGTTCGAGGCCGAGATGAAGGAGTCCCGCCGCACCCGCGGGCGCGCGGGCCACGAGGCCACGCCCGCCGACGTCTGAGGGTTCACCCCGCGTCCATCCGGCGGCCACGTTCCCCTCCTTCGGGCTACCTAGGGTCAGCGCGTTTCCCGATGACTCACCCAGGAGGATGACGTGGCACTGCCCTGTGCCGACGACGAGGGCACCGGCGACCGCCGGACCGTCCCGCTCCCGCTGCTCGACGGCCACCGCCCCGGGCGCCTGTACACCTGCCGCTACCGCTGCGGTGACGCCTGCTCCCACCCGGCGCCCAACCCGACCGACAACGAGTACTTCGGCTCCATCCTGGAGCGCACGCTGAGCCGGCGCGGTGCGCTGCGGGCCGGGGCCGTCGTGACGATCGCGGCCGGCGCGGGCACCGCGCTCGCCGGCACCGCCGCCGCCGCCCCCGGTGACCGGGGCCGCCCCGGCGGCGGGGCCCGCCCGCCGCGCGGGCTGGTCTACGAGACCGTGCCCGTCAACAACACCGACGCGGTCACCGTGCCGCCGGGGTACCGCAGCAACGTCGTGATCCGCTGGGGCGACCCGGTCGTCGAGGGCGCGCCGGAGTTCGACTTCGAGGCCCAGACGCCGGAGGCGCAGGCGCAGCAGTTCGGCTACAACACCGACTTCTGCGGCGTGCTGCCGCTGGGGCGCGACCGGCTGGTCATGTTCAACAACCACGAGTACACGATCGAGCCGCTGATGTTCCGCGGCTACGACGAGGAGAACCCGACCGAGGAGCAGTACCGGATCGGGCTGGAGGCCCACGGCCTCACCGTGCACGTCGTGGAGCGCGACCGGCGCACGGGCGAGATGCGCGCCGTGGCCGACCGGCTCAACCGCCGCTACACCGGCACCGCCGAGTTCGTGCTCGACGGGCCCGCCGCCGGGTCGGACCTGCTGCGGACCTCGGTCGACGGCACCGGCACCCGGGTGCTCGGCACGCTGAACAACTGCGCGGGCGGCGTGACCCCGTGGGGGACGTTCCTGTCCGGCGAGGAGAACTTCAACCAGTACTTCGCCAACGCCGGCGCCGTCACCGACGCGACCGTCCGCACCCGCGCGCAGCGCTACGGCATCACCACCGGCGCGACGGACCGCAAGTGGGAGCGCTTCGACAAGCGCTTCGACATGGCCCAGGAGCCCAACGAGCCCAACCGGTTCGGCTGGATCGTCGAGGTCGACCCGCTCGACCCGGCCGCCCCGCCCGTCAAGCACACGGCGCTGGGCCGCTTCAAGCACGAGGGCGCGACGGTCCACCTCGCGAGGGACGGGCGCGCCGTGGCCTACATGGGCGACGACGAGGTCTTCGACTACGTCTACAAGTTCGTCTCCGACGACCGCATGATGCGCGGGAACAGCCGCCGCGCCCGCGAGCACAACCGGACGCTGCTCACGAAGGGCACGCTGTACGTGGCCCGGTTCACCGGGGACAGCCCGCCCGCGGAGATCGACGGCACCGGCGCGCTGCCCGCGGACGGCGCGTTCGACGGGGCCGGCGAGTGGATCAAGCTGGCGGCCGGTGACGAGTCGTTCGTCGACGGCATGACCGCCGAGGAGGTCTACGTCTTCACCCGGCAGGCGGCCGACGCCGTCGGTGCGACGAAGATGGACCGCCCCGAGGACGTCGAGGCCAACCCGCGCACCGGCCGCGTCTACATCGCCCTGACGAACAACACCCGTCGCGGCGGCACGCCCGGCGGCCGCGTCGCCCCGGCCGACGAGGCGAACCCCCGCAACGGCAACCGCTACGGGCACGTGATCGAGTTCGTCGAGGAGCGCGACGACGCCGCCGCGTCCCGGTTCCGGTGGTCGATCCTGCTGGTCTGCGGCGACCCCGCCGACCCGAGCACGTACTTCGCCGGCTTCGACAAGAGCCAGGTCAGCCCGATCACCTCGCCGGACAACCTGGCGTTCGACGGGCACGGCAACCTGTGGATCTCCACCGACTCCGGCCGCAACCTCGCCGCGGGCGGCCTGCCGGGCATCAACGACGGCCTCTACGGCGTCTCGCTGGAGGGCCCCACCCGGGGCCGGACCACGCTGTTCGCGAGCGTGCCCAACGGCGCCGAGGCGTGCGGGCCCGTCATCACCGACGAGTTCGTGCTGATCTCGCCCCAGCACCCGGGCGACCTCGACGGCGCGAGCCCCGAGACCCCGCAGTCCACGTTCCCCGACGGGCCGGGCACCCAGCCGCGGCCGTCGGTCGTCAACATCTGGCGGGAGGGCCGGGGCGGGCGTCCCGGCCGGATCGGCGAGTAGGCGCCCGCGGCGCTCGTGCGCGCGGAGAGGTGTTCTCGCACCTCTCCGCGCGCACGGGCGGCGTCAGCCGCAGAGCGCCGCGACGGGGCCGCCGTCGCCGCCGGAGCCCTCGAACGACACGTGCACGTGGTCGAAGTGGTTCTCGGTGTCGCTGCCGCGGTCGGCCATGCGCTCCCAGCCGTCGCCGTAGTTGACCCGCTGCTTCCAGATCACGTAGCTGATGCCCAGGGCCTCGCGGTTGGCCAGCGCGCAGTCGGCGATGCGGTCGCCCTGCTCGCCGCGGGTCATGAAGTCGACGGCCAGGCCGCGCGGGTGGTCCGACACGCGGGCCCGCCCGGCCACGCCGATGAGCGTCGGCTCGTCGTAGAGGCACGAGATGAACCGGGCCGCGTCGCGCACGAACCCCTTGACCGCGCCGAGGCCGCGCAGCCCCGCGTCGCAGTTCGCCTGGGCCTCGCGGGCCAGCCGGGCCTCCTCGGCGGCCCGGGCGGCGTCGGCGAGCCCGACGGACTTCAGCAGCCCGGCCGCGTCCAGGCCGGGGGGCAGGTCGTCCTGCGCGGTCAGGACGGGGGAGACGCTGGCGAGGAGCACGGTGCCGGGGCCGGCCGCCGTCACGTCCCCGGCGGTGGCCGGGGCGGCGGCGACACCCGCGGCGGCGAGGGTCAGGGCCTCGGAGCCGACGGCGGGGCTGTCGGGCAGCGTCCCCAACAGCGGCACGACGACGGCCAGCGCGGTGCCCGTGGCGGCCGCCCCGGCCAGCCCGTTGCGGACGGCGGGCGCCGCGGCGTGCCGGGC
>JAPLAT010000698.1 GCA_026393175.1 Pseudonocardiales bacterium | reverse complement strand
CCCTCGAACTTCTCGCCGAGCGAGCTCAGGACCGTGGCCTTGACCTCGTCGAGCTTCGCCTCGCGCTCCTGCTTGCCCGCGACGGTGAGCGCGGCGGCCAGGTCGGCGGACGCGGCGGCCTCGACGGCGTCGAAGACGTCGGGCTGGTAGGCCGGGAACGTCGGGAACTCGCGGGTGGGCTTCGCGGCCACGTCGGCCAGCTGCTGCTGGGCGATGCAGAGCGAGCGGATGAACGGCTTCGCCGCCTCCAGTCCGGCCGCGACGACCTCCTCCGTGGGCGCCTGGGCGCCCTCCGCGACGAGGGTGTTCGTCTCGGTGGTGGCCTCGGCCTCCACCATCATGATCGCGACGTCGTCGCCGACGATGCGGCCCGCGACGACCATGTCGAACACGGCGCGCTTGAGGTCGTCGTGCTGCGGGAACGCGATCCACTGCCCGTCGATCAGGGCGATGCGGACACCGCCGATCGGGCCGGAGAAGGGCAGGCCGGACAGCTGCGTGGACGCCGACGCGGCGTTGATCGCCAGCGCGTCGTAGGGGTCCTGCGGGTCCAGGCTCATCACCGTGACGACGATCTGGATCTCGTTGCGCAGGCCGTCGACGAACGACGGGCGCAGCGGGCGGTCGATCAGCCGGCAGGTCAGGATCGCGTCGGTGCCCGGGCGGCCCTCGCGGCGGAAGAACGAGCCGGGGATCTTGCCGATCGCGTACATCCGCTCCTCGACGTCCACCGTGAGGGGGAAGAAGTCGAAGTGCTCCTTGGGGTGCTTCGACGCCGTGGTGGCGCTGAGCAGCATGGTCTCGTCGTCCAGGTACGCGACGACGGAGCCGGCGGCCTGGCGCGCGAGCCGACCGGTCTCGAACCGGACGGTGCGGGTGCCGAAGCTGCCGTTGTCGATGACGGCGGTCGTCTCGTGGACGGCCTCGTCGATGGGGTCGGTCAAGGTGATCTCCTCGTGGAGGCCACGCCCCGGTGATCCCCTCGTCGGGCCGGTCTTCGATCGAAGCGCCCGGGACCTCGTCCCGGGAGCCACTACCGAGGACCGGCGGATCTGCTGCCGGGGCGGTGGCCTGTGTTCGGTGTTGTGCGGTGTTCTCGTGGTGAAGCGGAACTCCCCGCCCCGGCGGGCCGGGACGGGGAGCGGCGGGTCAGCGGCGGATGCCGAGGCGCTCGATCAGCGACCGGTACCGCGCGACGTCGACCTCGCGGAGGTACTTGATGAGCCGGCGGCGGCGGCCGACGAGCAGCAGGAGCCCGCGCCGGGAGTGGTGATCGTGCTTGTGCATCTTGAGGTGCTCGGTGAGGCCGGTGATGCGCTTGGTGAGCAGCGCGATCTGCGCCTCGGGCGATCCGGTGTCACCCTCGTGGGTGCCGTACTCGTCCAGGATCGTCTTCTTCGTTGCGGCGTCGAGTGCCACGGGTGCGTTCCTCTTCGTTCGTCTGTGCCGTGTCCACCGACGCCGGTCCACCGCGTCGGGCGAGGCGTGCGAGCCGCCTCCGGGGGCCGCCACGGACTGCAGCCGACCCGGACCTCCACGGTACCAGTGCGCCCCTGACGTGCGACGTCGGGTGGCGCGGGGGCCGGTCAGGCCCGGCCGGCGGCCTGGCGCAGCACCTCGGCCAGCTCGGGGAACCCGGGGCCCAGCGTGGCCGCCGCCGCGGCGAGCCGGGCGGGCGCGGCGATCCGGCGCAACGCGTCGGCCGCGGACGTCCCGCCGGCCGCCGGGGCGGGTGCGGGACGCGGCCGCGGCGCCGGGACGGCCGGGGCCCGGGCCGTGACGGTGGTGACCGGCGTCCAGCGCCACTGCACCCGGGCGACCTCGTCGAGCAGCGCCCCGACGGCCGTCGCCGGCGGGCGGCCCTCCAGCGCGGCGCACCGCTCGTCGAGGGCCTGCAGGCGGGCCAGCGCGTCGGGATCGCCGATCTTGCAGCGCCGCCCGCTGGCGAGCTGGCTGAGCATCGCCGGGGACAGCCCGAGCACGTCGGCGAGCCGGCCCTGCGTGATCCCCAGCACCGTGGTGAGGACGTGGACCCGCTCGCCCAGCGGGGCGCCGTAGAGCTCGCGCTGGCGGGCGCGGTTCTCCGCGACGCGCCCGGCGTCGGACTCGGGCGGGGTGCGGCGGCTCGGCATGTCCCCGATGCTCGCAGCCGGGGGCCGCTCCCGTGGGCGAACGGGGAAACTCACCCCGCGAGCAGCTCCCGGGTCCGCGCGACGTCGGCGTGCATCTGCGTGATGAGGGCGCCGACGTCGTCGTAGTGCTCCTGGCCGCGCAGCCGCTCGACCAGGTCGACGGCGACGGCGTGGCCGTAGAAGTCCTCGTCGACGTCGAGAACGTAGGCCTCCACGGTGCGCTGGCGCCCGGAGAACGTCGGGTTGGTGCCGACCGAGATGGCCGCGGGCAGCAGCCGGTCGCCGATCGCGAACCGCCCGGCGTAGATGCCGTCCGCGGGCAGCGCGGTGTAGGGGGCGGTGGCGATGTTGGCGGTCGGGAAGCCGAGGTCGCGGCCGCGGCGGGCGCCGTGCACCACCACCCCCTCGACGCGGTGCGGGCGGCCCAGGGCGGCCGCGGCGGCGACGACGTCCCCGGCGTCGATGCACGCGCGCACGTAGGTGGAGGAGAACGTGACGGTGTCGTCGCCGGTGAGCTCCAGGCCCTCCACCGCGAAGCCGAAGCGCGTGCCCAGCTCCGTGAGCAGCGCGACGTCGCCCGCGGCGCGGTGGCCGAACCGGAAGTTGCGCCCGACGACGACCGCCGCCGCGTGCAGCCGTTCCACCAGCACCTGGTGGGCGAACGCCGCGGGGTCGGTGCGGGACAGCTCGGGGGTGAAGGGCAGCACGCAGAACGCGTCGACCCCCAGGCCGGCGGCGAGGTCGGCGCGGCGACGCAGGGTGGTCAGCTGCGCGGGATGGCTGCCGGGGCGCACCAGCTCGGCCGGGTGCGGGTCGAACGTGACGAGCACGGCGGGCAGCCCCCGCTCGCGGGCCCGGGAGACGGCCCGGCCGACCAGCTGCTGGTGGCCGCGGTGCATGCCGTCGAACACTCCGACGGTGACGACGCTGCGCCCCCAGTCCGTCGGCACGGCATCCAGTCCCCGCCAGCGCTCCACGCGGCGAGCCTACGGCCGGGGCCGGTCGCGGTGCAGGAAGGCCCGCGGTCACGCCGGGCCGGGCTCATTCGCCGGGGCCAGGACGACGACCGGGCGGGCCAGGTCGCCCCGGTCGGCCATGAGGGCGAGCGCGCGGCCGTCCGCGGCGAACGCGCCGTGCACCCCCGCCAGCCCCGACGCGGGGAGCGGGCGGCCGTGCCGGACGTCCGCGGCGGCGGCGTCGTCGAGGTCGCGGCGGGGGAAGGCGACGGCCACGGCCCCGTCGAGGGACAGGGAGAGCGTGGGGTCGGCCTCGAGCTGCTCGAGCGTGCGGGCGTGGGCGAGGGTGAACGGCCCGACGCGGGTGCGGCGCAGCGCGGTGAGGTGCCCGCCGACGCCCAGCCCGGCGCCGAGGTCGCGGGCCAGGGCGCGCACGTAGGTGCCCGAGGAGCACACGACCTCGACGTCGAGGTCGTCGCCGCGGCGCGCCAGCAGCGTGAACGCCGACACCGTGACCAGCCGCGCCGGAAGCACCACTTCCTCCCCCGCCCGCACCCGGGCGTAGGCGCGCCGCCCGTCGACCTTGACGGCGCTGACCGAGCTGGGCACCTGCTCGATCGCGCCGGTGAGCGCGGCGATCCCGGCCGCGATCCCCGCGTCGGTGACGCCCGCGGTGTCGGCGGTGGACACGACCTCGCCCTCGGCGTCGTCGGTGGTCGTGGCCGCGCCGAGGCGGATCGTGGCGGTGTAGGCCTTGGTGTCCAGCGCGAGGTGCCCGAGCAGCTTGGTGCCGCGCTCGACGCCGCAGACCAGCACCCCGGTGGCCATCGGGTCGAGCGTGCCGGCGTGGCCGACCTTGCGGGTGCGCAGGATCCGGCGGAGCCGACCGACGACGTCGTGCGAGGTCAGGCCGGCCGGCTTGTCGACGACGACGAGCCCGGGTGCGGTGGTCACCGCCGGATTCTCCCCGGCGCGGGGGGACCGCCCGCGCGCCACCCCGGTAAGGTGAGCCAACCCTCAACTCGCGCGACCGCGGGCGGGGGGTTCGGGTAGGACTGCGGGGCGGACGGGATCCGCCGACGGGGGGACACGGGATGACGACGGCCGGCTCCGTGCTGCGGGGCGCCGCCCGCGGGCAGCGCCGCGACGTGGTGGCCGCGTCGCTGCTCGTCGCCGCGCACCAGCTCTCCGAGGCGGCCGTCCCGGTCGTCGTCGGGGTGGTGATCGACCTGGCCGTCTCCACCGGCGACGCGGCGGCCCTGCTGCGCTGGCTCGCCGCCGTCGCCGGGGTGTTCGTGGTGCTCGCCACCAGCGCGTACTTCGGCTACTGGCTGCTGGTGCGCGCCGAGAAGCGCGCCGCGCACGCCATCCGACTCGACGTCGCGGGGCGGGTGCTGCACCCGGCCGGGGGCGCGCCCTGCCGGTCCGGCGAGCTGGTGAGCCTCGCCGGGTCCGACGCCGACCGGGCCGGGCTGGTGTGCGCCGCGGTCGTCGTCGCGATCGCCGCCCTGTCCGCGCTGGCCGGTGGCGCGGTCGTGCTGATCAGCGCCTCGGTGCTGCTCGGGCTCGTCGTGCTGGCGGGCGTGCCGCTGGTGCTGGTGGCCTCGCGGCTGCTCGCCCGCCCGCTGGTCGGGCGGGCCGAGGCCGAGCAGGCGACGCTGGCCGCGGCCACCGGCGTGGCCACGGACGTCGTCACCGGGCTGCGGGTGATCAAGGGCATCGGCGCCGAGCGCGCGGCCGGGGAGACCTACCGGCTGGCCAGCAGGCGGGCGCTCGCGGCGCGGCTCGCGGCCGTGCGGTTCGAGGGCGGGTACACGGCCGCGACGGGCGTCATCACCGGGCTCTTCCTCGTCGTCGTGGCCTGGGTGGGCGGGCGGCTGGCGCTCGACGGCACGATCAGCGTCGGCGAGCTCGTCGCCGGGGTCGGCCTCGCCCAGTTCCTCATCGGCCCCCTGGAGCGGCTGACCGCGGTCGGCCCGCTGCTGGCCGGGGCGCGGGGATCGGCGCAGCGGGTCGCCGCGCTGCTCGCGGCACCGCCGGCCGTGCACGCCGGGGCGGGCACGCTGCCCGCCGACCCGCCGGGCGCGCTGCGGGTGCGCGACCTCGACGTCGCCGCGGGCGAGCACGTCGGCGTGGTGGCCCTGTCGCCCGCCGACGCGGCCGCCCTGGTCGACGTGCTCGCCCGCGACGTCGACGGCGCCCCGGTCCTCGACGGCACCGACCTGGCCGGCGTCGACCTGGAGGAGGCCCGGCGCGCGGTGCTGGTGGCCCGACACGACGCCACCCTGTTCGAGGGCACGGTCGCGGCGAACACCGGCACCGACCCCGCGGCGCTGGCCGCCGCGGCCGCCGACGAGGTGATCGACGCGCTGCCCGGCGGCCTGGACGCCGAGCTGACCGAGCGCGGGCGCACCCTGTCCGGCGGCCAGCGCCAGCGCCTGGTCCTCGCCCGCGCGCTCGCTGCCGACGCCCCGGTCCTGGTGCTGCACGACCCGACCACGGCCGTCGACGCCGCGACCGAGCACCGCATCGCCGACGGCGTCGCCCGGCTGCGGGCCGGGCGCACCACGCTGCTGGTCACCACCTCCCCCGCCCTGCTCGCCCGCTGCGGGCGGGTGCTGCTCGTCCAGGACGGCGCGGTCGTCGCCACCGGCACGCACGCCGACCTCGTCGCCGACGAGCGCTACCGGGCGGCGGTGCTGTCGTGAGCATGCTGCCGATCGCGACGGCACGGCGGACCCGCCGCTCGGTCACCGACCTCGTCCGGCCGCACCCGCTGCTGCTGGGGGCGACGGTGGTCGTGCTCGTCGCCGCCGCCGCCGCGGTCCTGGCGGTGCCCCCGCTGCTCGGCGCGATCGTCGACGTCGTGATCGACCGGGGGCCCGTGGGCACGGTCGACCTGCTGGCTCTGGGCGTCCTCGCCGCGCTCGTCGGCCACGCGCTGCTCTCCGCGCTGGGCGCCGTGCTGACCGCCCGGCTGGGCGAGCTGGTGCTGGCCGGGCTGCGCGAGCGCGTCGTGCGCCGCGCGCTGGGGGTGCGCCTGGCCGACGTCGAGCGGGCCGACTCCGGCGACCTGCTGCAGCGGGTCAGCGGCGACATCTCGGTGAGCTCCGAGGGGATCCGGCAGGCCGTCCCGATGCTCGTCATCGCGGGGCTCGAGGTCGGGCTCACACTCGTCGGACTGGCGGTGCTGGACTGGCGGCTCGCGCTGGCCGGGCTCGTGCCGCTGCCGATCTGGGTGCTGGTGACGCGCTGGTACGTCCGGGTGTCCGGGCCGCTCTACGCCGCCGAGCGCGCGGCGGAGGGCCGCCGCACGCAGTCGCTGCTCGCGGGCGTCGGCGGGGCCGCCACCGTGCGCGCCTTCCGGCTCCGCGGGGCGCTGCTCGACCGCATCTCCGGGCACTCCGCGGCCGCCGTGCGGGCGTCGCTGCGCGCGATGCGGGCGCAGTCGAGGTTCGGCGCGGTGCTCAACGGCGCGGAGCTGACGGGCGTGCTGTCCCTGCTCGTCACCGGGTTCTGGCTGGTCCGGGCGGACGCCGTCACCGTCGGGGCGGCGACGGCGGCGGTGCTGTACTTCCTGCGGCTGTTCGACCCGATCGGCGCGCTGCTGTACCTGCTGGACGAGGCGCAGTCGGCCGGGGCGGCGCTGGCCCGGCTGGTCGGCGTGGCGGACATGCCGGTGCCGCCGCCCCCGGCGGCCCCGCGCCTGCCCCGGGACGCGTCGGTGCGCCTGCTCGGGATCCGGCACGCCTACGACGGCGGGCCGGAGGTGCTGCACGGCGTCGACCTGGCGGTGGCGGCGGGCGAGAGGGTGGCCGTCGTCGGGCCGAGCGGGGCGGGCAAGACCACGCTGGGCGCCGTGCTGGCCGGGGTGCAGGCGCCCACCGCGGGCACCGTGGAGATCGGCGGGGTGCCGCTCGACGACATCGCCGAGCCGCGCCGGCACGTCGCCGTCGTGACCCAGGAGGTGCACGTGTTCGCCGGCACGGTCGCCGACAACCTGCGCCTGGCCCGGCCCGACGCCACCGACGCCGAGCTGCGGGCCGCACTGGAGCGGGTCGGCGTCGCCGTCGGCCTCGACGACGTGGTGGGCGACGGCGCCGACGAGCTGGGGGCCACGGTCGCCCAGCAGCTCGCGCTGGCCCGGCTGGTGCTGGCCGACCCCGCCGTCGCCGTGCTGGACGAGGCGACGGCGGAGGCGGGCAGCGCGGGCGCCCGCGTGCTGGAGCGGGCGACGGACGCCGCGCTCGCCGGGCGGACGGCCGTCGTCATCGCCCACCGGCTCACCCAGGCCGCCGCCGCCGACCGCGTCGTGGTGCTGGACAAGGGCCGGGTCGTCGAGGTCGGGACGCACGCCGACCTCGTCGCGGCGGGCGGGAGCTACGCGGCGCTGTGGGCGGCCTGGTCGGGACCGCGAGATTGAGGCTTGGCTACCCTTAGTTCGTCCGCGACACTCCCTCCATGCGCACACCCATGACCGTCGAGGACGCGACCCGCCGGGAGTTCCTGGCCCTGCTCGCGGGAGCCGGCCTCCTCACCGCCTGCTCCGCGGAGGCGGGCCCGGCACCGACGGCCGCCACCCGCACCCACGACGGGGCCTACGGGCGGGCCGAGCTCCCGCTGTCCCCCCAGCGGGTCGTCACGATGTACGCCACCGACACCGACGTGGCGCTCGTGCTGGGCCTGCCGCTGGCCGGCGCGTACGCGGGGGCACCGGGCACGTTCGCGCCCTACCACGCCGAACGCCTCGGCGGCGTCACCCCCGTGACGACCTACCCGGACCCCGACTACGAGGCGATCGCCGCGCTCGCCCCCGACCTCGTACTCCACGTCGACGGGTACTACACCCCCGAGCACGGGCCGACGCTGACCGGGATCGCACCGGTGCTGGCCCTGCCCGAGGAGCTCGCCGGTGCCGCGGAGTGGCGGCCCCGGCTGGCCGAGGTGGCCGCCCTGCTCGGCCGCGAGGACGCGGCGGCCGCGTTCGTGGCCGCCTACGAGGAGCGGGCCGCGGCACTGCGCGAGCGCGTGCAGGCCCGGTGGGGCGGGGCGAGCATCGCCTACGTCGGGCCGATCGAGCCCGGCGTGTTCTACGTCGCGCAGGCGAACATGCAGACCCACCAGACGCTGTCGGAGGACCTCGGGATGCCGCTGGCGTCGGTCGTCCCGGCCACGGTGGAGACCCGCCGGACCGACATCTCCTACGAGGAGATCGGGCTGCTCGCCGACGTCGACGTCATCCTGCTGCGGGTCAACCCGCGCCCCGACACCGTCGAGCCCGACCTCGGGGCCACCCGCGCGATCACGACCTCGCCGCTGTGGGCGGGCCTGCCCGCCGCGCAGGCCGGTGCCGTCTTCGAGATCCCCGCCGACCTGTTCTACTCCTCACCGCTCACCGCGGAGGCCAACCTCGACTGGGCGGAGCGGAACCTGCTGGCGTGACCCGGCCCCGGCCCGTCACCATCTCCGGCCGTGGGTCACATCGAGGCGATGGGCGTCGGCTACGTGCTGCCCGACGGCAGGGAGCTGTTCGCCGGGGTCGGCTTCCGGGTCGGCGACGGGGCGAAGGTCGCGCTGGTCGGGCCGAACGGCGCGGGCAAGACGACGCTGCTGCGGATGGTGGCGGGCGAGATCGCGCCCACCACCGGGTCGTTCGCGCGCAGCGGCGGGCTCGGGGTGATGGGGCAGTTCATCGGCGCCATCAGCGACGGCCGCACCCTCGCCGACCTCGCCCTGTCCCTGGCCCCGCCCGCCGTGCGCGCGGCCGGGGAGCGGCTGCGCGCGGCCGAGCGGGCGCTCGACGCCGCGGAGCGCTCCCAGGTCCGCTACGCCGACGCGCTGACCGCATGGGGCGACGCGGGCGGGTACGCGGCCGAGGTCGCGTTCGACACCGCGTCCGTCGCCGCGCTGGACCTGCCGTGGGACCGCGCCCGGGACCGCCTCGTCGGCACCCTCTCCGGCGGGGAGCAGAAACGGTTCGCCCTGGAGTTGCTGCTGCGCGGGCCGGACGAGGTGCTGCTGCTCGACGAGCCGGACAACTTCCTCGACGTCCCCGGCAAGCGCTGGCTGGAGGCCCGGATCGCCGAGTCGGTGAAGAGCGTGCTGTTCGTCAGCCACGACCGGGAACTGCTGGCCAACACCGCGCAGCGCGTCGTGACCGTCGAGGCGGGCACGGCGTGGACGCACCCGGGCGGGTTCGCGTCGTGGCACGACGCCCGGGTCGCGCGGCACTCCCGGCTCGACGAGCAGCGCCGCCGCTGGGACGAGGAGCACGCCAAGCTGGAGCGGCTGGTCACCTACTACAAGGTCAAGGCCGCGCACAACGACGGGATGTCCTCGCGGCTGCAGGCGGCGCGCACCCGGCTGGCCCGGTTCGTCGAGGCGGGGCCGCCGCAGGAGCGGGCGCGCGAGCAGTCGATCCGGATGCAGCTGCGCGGCGCCCGCACCGGCAAGCGCGCCGTGGTGTGCGAGCAGCTGGAGCTCGACGGCCTGACCTACCCGTTCGACCTGGAGGTCTGGTTCGGCGACCGGGTGGCCGTGCTGGGCGCCAACGGCAGCGGCAAGAGCCACTTCCTGCGGCTGCTCGCCCGCGGCGGCACCGACCCCGAGCCGGGCACGGTGCCCGCGAGCGGGCGGGCGCTCGCCCCGGTGGCCCACGACGGCGTCGCCCGGCTGGGCGCGCGGGTGCGGCCGGGGCACTTCTCGCAGACCCACGACCGGCCCGAGCTGGCCGGGCGGACCCTGCTGGACGTGCTGGTCGCCGGCGACGCGGACCGGCCCGGCACCACCCGCGGCGACGCGATGAAGGCTCTGGCCCGCTACGAGCTCGCCGGGCAGGCCGAGCAGCCCTTCGGCACGCTGTCCGGCGGGCAGCAGGCGCGGGTGCTGATCCTGCTGCTGGAG
>JAPLAT010000436.1 GCA_026393175.1 Pseudonocardiales bacterium | reverse complement strand
TGGCCGCGACCCCGGCATGAGCCCGCACGGATCCCCCGACTCGTGCGCACCCAGCCCCCGACTCGCGGGGGGCTGCGCCCCCGCCCCGCGAGTCGGGGCCTGGCGGTGCGCGAGTCGGGGTCCCGGCGTGCGCGAGTCGGGACCTGGCCGTGCATGAGTCGGGGCGCGGGTCGGGGGACGAGCGCGGTCCCGGTGGGGCGGTGAGCCCGCGGCGGCGGGTGCTCGTGCTGGCCGTCGCGGCGGCGGTCCTGCTCGGGGCCGTCGTGCTCGGGGTGCGGGCGCTGGCGGGGCGCGGGCCGGAGGTCGCCGGTGCTGCTCGTGCCCGGGTACGGCGGCGACACGGCGGCGCTCGGCACCCTCGCCGCCCGGATCGCCGCGACCGGCCGCGAGGCCCGGGTGCTGGCGCTGCCCGGCGACGGGACCGGCGACCTGTCCGCGCAGGTCCGGGTGCTCGACGCCGCGGTGGACGAGGCGCTGGCGGCCGGCGCGCCGTCGGTGGACGTGGTCGGCTACAGCGCGGGCGGCGTGGTGGCCGGGCTGTGGGTGGCCCGGGAGGACGGGGCGGCGCGGGCCCGGCGGGTCGTCACCCTGGGGTCGCCGCTCAACGGCACGCAACTGGCCGCGGCCGGGGCCGTCGGGGCGCCCGACGCGTGTCCCGTCGCGTGCCGGCAGATCGCGCCCGGCAGCGCGGAGCTGGCGGAGCTGGCCGGGGCCCGGGTGGGCGGGCTGCTGCCCTGGCTCTCGGTGTGGACCGCGGACGACGAGACCGTCACCCCGCCGGAGTCGGCGCGGCTGCCCGGGGCCGAGGACGTGGCCGTGCAGGACGTCTGCCCGGGCGCCGTCGTCACCCACGGGCAGCTGCCGTCCGACCCGGTCGTCGCGGGCCTCGTCCTGGGCTGGACGGCGCCGGGACCCCCCGCCGCCGGAACCGACTGTGCGACGCTGCGGGCGGCGGGCGGGGGATGAGCCGGGCGGGCCCGCCGGTCAGCTCGTGACGTCCTTCGTCGCGAAGTTCGCCCATGCCGCCCCGAACGCCAGCACGATCCAGGCGACCTGCACCCCGACGCCCTCCCGGACCGCGGTCCACAGGATCGGGTCGCGGTAGAGGTCGACCCAGGCCAGCCAGTGCGTGGTGGGTAGGTAGCGCTCGATCGCGTCCGCGGCCTCCAGGGGCAACAGCGCCGCGCTGGTGACGACGACGGCGAGCACGCCCAGGGCCGCGGCCAGCGGCGAGTCGGTGAGCGTGGAGAGGAACAGCCCCACCGCGCCGAGCACGAGCATGCACAGGGCCAGGTAGGCGACGGTCAGCGCCGTGCGCTCGACGAGCTGGGCGGGGGAGAGCACCGTGCCGGACAGCGAGGTCACCGCGCCCGACCCGCCCGCCTCGGCGTCCGGGCCGAACCCGAACGCGGCGACCCCGACCGCGTAGGCCGTGACCGTCACCAGCGCGACGGCGAGCAGCACGTACGCCGCGATCGCCACGAACTTCGCCACCAGCAGCCGCAGCCGCCCGACCGGCCGGACCAGCAGGTAGCGCAGGGTGCCGGTGGTCGCCTCGCCGGCGACCGAGTCCCCCGCCACCACGGCGACGGTGATCGGCAGGAACACAGGCAGGACGATCGCCAGCGCTGCCGCCGGGAACAGCTGCCCGTTGCTCACCACGGCGGACAGGAACGCCCCGCCCTGCCCGGGCGCGGGGGCGATTCCGGTGCTCGCCAGCAGCACGGCGATGAGGGCGGGCAGCGCGCAGAGCAGCGCCCAGCACAGCCACACCCGGCGGCGGCGCAGGAGCAGCCGGAGCTCGACGGCGATCACGGCGCCTCCCGGATCGGAGCGGTGTCACCCTGCTGCGATTGAGTGGGAGCGGTGTCACCCTGCTGCGATGGGGCGGGCGGCGGGGTGGGCGACGGCGAGGCGGACGGCGGCGCCTCCCGGATCGAAGCGGTGTCACCCTGCTGCGATCGGGTCGGAGCGGTGTCACCCCGCTGTGATGGGGCGGGCGGCGGCGGGGCGGGCGGCGTAGGGGCGAGCGGCGCGGCCGGGGGCCCGCCGTCCAGCCGGTCCGACCCACTGCCCGTCCGCTCCAGGACGACCTGCTCCAGGGTCCGGCGCCGCTCCGCCAGCCCGGCGACCGCGACCCCGGCGCGGACGAGCCGGGCGTTGAGCGCGGCCGGGTCGGCCGCGCGCACGACGAGCACGTCTCCGGACCGCCCGACGACCTGGCCGTCCAGCTCGGCGAGCGCCGCGCCGGGGTCCGGCGTGGTCAGCTCGACGAGCCCGGTGGGGGCGCGCAGGGCGTCGAGGTCCTCGGCGAGCACCAGCCGCCCGGCGTCCATCACGCCGACCCGGGTGCACAGCGCCTCGACCTCGGCGAGCAGGTGGCTGGACAGCACGACCGTCGTCCCGGCCGCGTTGAGCTCGACGAGCAGCGCGCGCATCTCGCCGATGCCGCGCGGGTCGAGGCCGTTGGTGGGCTCGTCGAGCAGCAGCAGCTCCGGCGAGCGCAGCAGGGCCGCGGCGATGCCGAGCCGCTGGCGCATCCCCAGCGAGTAGGCGCGGACGGGGCGCCGGTCCACCCCGGCCAGCCCGACGCGCTCCAGGGACCGCTCGACCCGCGCCCGCCGGTCCCGGCGCCGCCCGCCCGCGCCCGCGGCGTCGAGCAGCCGCAGGTTGGCCCGGCCGGACAGGTGCGGCCAGGCCGCCGGGCTCTCCACCAGCGCCCCGACGCGCGGCAGGACCGTGGCGGCGTGCCGCGGCATCGCCGCGCCGAGCATCTCGACGGTGCCCGCGGTGGGGTGCACCAGCCCGAGCAGCATCCGCACGAGGGTGGTCTTGCCCGAGCCGTTCGGCCCGAGCAGGCCGAACCGGACGCCCGCCGGGATCTCCAGGTCGACGCCGGACACGGCCGTCACCCGGCCGAAGCGCTTGGTCAGGCCCGTCGTGCGGATCGCGGGGGTCATGCGCGCCTCCGGTCGGGGATCTCGCGCAGGGCGCGGTCCAGGTCGTCGCCGGCGACGGTGCCGACCAGCAGGACGCCGCGGCGGCGGCCCCGGGCCAGCGCGGCCAGGGTCACCAGCGGCGTGCCGAGCCGGACGGCCCGGCCGCGCCCGGCGTCGACGGCGACGCCCCCCGCGGCGCCGGCCCCGTCCACCGCGCGGTCGGCGATGTCGCGGCTCACCGGGATGAGCACGAACCCGGCCAGGCCCGTGCCGTAGAGGCCGACCCCGGGCAGCTCCGCCCCGGCCAGCGACACCCGGTCGCGCCCGGCGAGGCGCTCGGGCGGCGGCGGTGCGTCCAGCCCGCGCAGCGCGCCGGTGATCGCGTCGGCGTCGGAGCGGACGAACCCGCCGCCCGGCGGGACGCGCGGGAACAGCAGCCGCTCGTCCGGGGCGCGCTCCTCGACCTCGGTGAACGCCGTCGTGAGCAGCGGGGTGCCCGGATCGGCGCGGGCGGAGACGGCCACGACCAGCGGCAGCCCGCTCGTCGCGTCCGCCCAGACGTCCACGGCGCCGACGGTGGTGGCCGGGTCGCCGGGCATGATCCGCAGCCCGGCTGCGTCGCGCCCGGCCACGCGCCGCGGCGGCAGCGCGGTGGCCGGGTAGCCGGGGGCCAGGCGCAGCAGGCGGCGGGCCAGTTCGGGCGGCAGCAGGTCCGACGCGCGCGGCAGCCGCAGCGGCGCGTCCGCGCGCACCTCGGTGAGCTGGGCGAACCCGTGGTCCCACGTGTACTCGCGCCCGTCGCGGCGGTAGGTGCCCCGCTCGCCCGCGGGGGTCAGCTCGTCGACCCGGAAGCGGTCGGGGGAGGCGACGAACGCGCGGACCCGGGTGGTCGCCGTGACCAGCGCGACGGCCGACTCCAGCTGCGGCAGCGGCGGCAGCCCGAGCCGCCCGCTGCTCTCCGCGAGGCCGGTGTAGGGCCCGGCGGACGCGGCCAGCACCCGAGCCCGGAGGTCCTCGGGGGACCCGGCCGCAGGCGTCCCCACCGGCGGCGCGGCCCGCACCACCTCGGCGCCGGCCAGCGCCGCGGCCCCGGCGGCGACCAGCAGCCAGCGGCGGGAGAAGCGGGGGAGGGTCACGACGCCCCACGGTGCCACCACCGCGGTGTGACGACCGTCAGCCGGGCGGCCGCGTGTGCCCGTCGGCCGTCACCCCTCGCGCGCCGCCCCCCGCCGCCAGGCCCGGCCGCGCGGGGACAGGCGGTACCCGACCTCCAGGCTCTCGGTCAGGCCCAGCTCCTTGAGCTTGCGGACGTCGCGCTTGAACGGCAGCGTCTCCAGCCCCAGCGAGGCGGCCAGGTCGGGGGCGCGGACGCCGGGGTGGGTGGCGATGAGCTCCAGGACCTGCGCGGTCCACGGCCCGCGGCGCGAGGAGCGGTCCAGCCGCTCCAGCCGGGCGGCCAGCTCCGCGCGCTGGCGCGGGGAGAGCCGGGACCGCGCCCGCAGCGCGACCCGCGGGTCGGGCCCGGCCGGCCGGACGCCGATGCGGAAGAGCGGCCCGTCCCCGGTCTGGGCGGCCCGCAGCGCGTCGACGTCGGCGAAACCGGCGTCGCGCGCGTCGGCCGCGGTGAGATCGGTCTCCTCGACGGCGTCCACCGAGGTCCACTCCAGCACGCCGACGGCCGTGCGCTGGGTGCCGCCCACCCGGACGCGGGGGCGGTCCCAGCGGCGGAACAGCACCGTGACGGTGCCCGCCGCGATCGCCTCCAGCACCGGCATCCGGATCAGCACGAGGCCATCGTGCACGCGGGCCGCGGGCGCGTCGAGCGCCTAGGATGGAGCAGATGTCCGGGAGGGGGAGAGCAGCGTGAATGCCGATGAGCGCCGGTTCGCCGTCCTGCGGGCCATCGTCGCGGACTACGTCGCCACCCACGAGCCGGTCGGCTCGAAGATGATCGTGGAGCGGCACAACCTCGGCGTCTCCAGCGCCACCGTCCGCAACGACATGGCCGTGCTGGAGGAGGACGGGCTGATCGCCCAGCCGCACACCAGCGCGGGCCGGGTGCCCACCGACAAGGGCTACCGGCTGTTCGTCGACCGGTTGGCGCAGGTCAAGCCGCTGTCGGCGGCCGAGAAGCGCGCGGTGCAGGCGTTCCTCGACGGCGCGGTGGACCTCGACGACGTGATGCGCCGCAGCGTCCGGCTGCTGGCCCAGCTCACCCGCCAGGTCGCCGTGGTGCAGTACCCCACGCTGACCCGCTCCACCGTGCGGCACTGCGAGGTCGTCGCGCTCACGCCCGCGCGGCTGATGCTGGTGCTCATCACGGACTCCGGCCGCGTCGACCAGCGGGTCGTCGACCTCGGGGAGGTCCTCTCCGACGACGACGTCGCCACGCTGCGCTCGCTCGTCAACGGGGCGCTCGCCGGGCGGCCGCTCGCCGCCGCGTCCGTCGCCGTCGCCGACCTGCCCGGCACCGCCCCCGCGGAGCTGCGGAGCGTGGCCACGACGGTGGCGACCGTCCTCATCGAGACCCTCGTCGAGCACCCCGAGGAGCGGCTCGTGCTCGGCGGCACGGCCAACCTCACCCGCAACGTCGCCGACTTCCCCGGCACCCTGCGTACGGTGTTGGAGGCACTCGAGGAGCAGGTCGTCGTCCTCAAGCTGCTGGCGTCGGCCCAGGACCCGGGCACCGTCACCGTCCGGATCGGCGAGGAGAACGAGGCCGAGGAGATGCGCGACACCTCGGTGCTCTCGATCGGCTACGGAGCGGGCACGGTGCTGGGCGGAATGGGCGTCGTGGGACCCACCCGGATGGACTACCCGGGCTCGATCGCGGCGGTGCATGCCGTCGCGCGGTACGTGGGTGAGATCCTGGCGGGACGCTGACGTGTCCGTCGGGCAGGCTGAGCGAGAGAGATCATGAGGAACGCTGGGGTGGCACGGGACTACTACGGGATCCTCGGCGTCGCGCAGGACGCCGGGAACGACGAGATCAAGCGCGCGTACCGCAAGCTGGCGCGCGAGCTGCACCCCGACGTCAACCCCGACCCTGCGGCGCAGGAGCGGTTCGCCGAGGTGAGCGCGGCCTACGAGGTGCTCTCCGACCCGGAGAAGCGCCGGGTCGTCGACCTCGGCGGGGACCCGCTGGGCAACGGCGGCGGCAACGGCGGCGGCGGTGACCCGTTCGGGGCCTTCGGCTTCGGCGACATCATGGACGCGTTCTTCGGCGGCCAGGGCGGCGGCCGGGGCCGGGGACCGCGCAGCCGCGTGCAGCCCGGCGCCGACGCCCTGATCCGCATGCGGCTGACGCTGGAGGAGTGCGCCACCGGGGTCACCCGCGACCTGGCGGTGGACACCGCGGTGCTGTGCACCGAGTGCACCGGCTCGGGCTGCGCGCCGGGCAGCGCGCCCGCGATGTGCGACATCTGCAACGGCCGCGGCGAGGTGCAGAGCGTGCAGCGCAGCTTCCTCGGGCAGGTCGTCACCGCCCGGGTGTGTCCCACCTGCCGCGGCTTCGGCGAGGTCATCCCCGACCCGTGCCGCCAGTGCGGCGGCGACGGCCGGGTGCGCTCGCGGCGCACCGTCGGCGTGCGGATCCCGGCGGGTGTCGCCGACGGGATGCGCGTGCGGCTGGCCAGCCAGGGCGAGGTCGGAGCGGGCGGCGGCCCGGCGGGCGACCTGTACGTCGAGGTGGAGGAGGAGCCGCACGAGCTCTTCACCCGCGACGGCGCCGACCTGCACTGCACCGTCAAGCTGCCGATGACGGCGGCCGCGCTGGGCACCACGCTCCCGCTGCCGACGCTCGACGGCCCCGAGGAGATCCGGATCGAGCCCGGCACCCAGACCGGCGCCGTGCGCACCCTGCGCGGCAAGGGCATGCCCCGGCTGCGCTCCACCGGCCGCGTCGACGGGCACGGCGACCTCATGGTGCACGTCGACGTCGTCGTGCCGACCAACCTCACGAAGGAGCAGTCCGAGCTGCTGCGCCAGCTCGCCGCCCTGCGCGGCGAGGAGCAGCCCGGCGGGTCGCGCAACGGCCACGGCCTGTTCTCGCGCCTGCGCGACTCGTTCGGGCGGTGACGACCGCGCCCCTGTTCCTCGTCGAGGACCTCCCGGCGGGGGACGGGCTGGTGCTGGACGGTCCGGAGGGCCGGCACGCGGCCACGGTCCGCCGGCTGCGGGCCGGGGAGCACGTGGTCCTCGGCGACGGCCGGGGCGCCGTCGCGCAGGCGGTGGTCGCGGCCGTCGCCCGCGACGCCGTCACGCTGCAGATCACCGGCCGCGCCGCCCACCCGGCGCCCGCGCCCCGGGTGCTGCTGGCCCAGGCGCTGGTGAAGGGCGACCGCGGCGAGCTGGCCGTCGAGCTGGCGACCGAGGCCGGCGTCGACGGCGTGCTGCCCTGGCGCGCCGCGCGCTGCGTCGCCCGCTGGGACGACGGCCCGCGCGGGGAGAAGGCGCTGGCCCGCTGGCGCAGCACGGCCCGGGAGGCGGCGAAGCAGGCCCGGCGCCCGTGGCTGCCCGTCGTCGAGGAGCCGGTGGGCACGCCCGCGCTGGCCCGCCGCGCGGCCGCGGCCGCCGTCACGCTGGTGCTGCACGAGTCGGCCACCGCGCCGCTCACGTCGGTCCCCCTGCCGGCCGAGGGGGACGTGCTGCTGGTCGTCGGACCGGAGGGCGGGGTCACCGACGCCGAGCTCGCCGCGCTCGCCGACGCCGGGGCGCGGCCGGTCCGGCTGGGGCCGGAGGTGCTGCGCGCGTCCACCGCCGGGGCCGTCGCACTGGGGGCGCTCGGCGTGCTGACCGGCCGCTGGGGTCTCCGAACGGGCTGACCCGGTCGGGGTCGACTCGCCGACGCCACGCCCACGATCGCGGTGGAACGCTACACCGCCGTGACCCGCGAGCGCTATCGTTCCGCCCGCCGGGCCCCGTGCCCGGCCGCAGGCACGGGTGCTCGCACCCGTGGGCCGCCGGGGAGTCCCCCCTCATCCGGCGGAGCCGCGCCGCGGTGGGTGTCCCCCCACGTCCACCGCGGTGCGGCAACCCATGCGCCCCCGAACGCTTCCGGCGCCACCCCCGAAGGCCTGTCATGATCCGGCCCGTGTCCCGCCGCCTGCTGTCCCGCCTCGCGCTCGCCCTGCCCGTGCTCGGCCTGGCCGCGTGCGCGCCCGGGCCGCGGGCGGCCGACGGCGTCGGCGCACCGCGCCGGCTGGACTACGGCACCGACCCCAGCCAGTTCGGCGAGCTCACCCTCCCCGCGGGCGACGGCCCGGCGGCCGTCGTGGTCGTCGTGCACGGCGGGTTCTGGCGCAGCGGGTACGGCCTGGAGCTGGGCCGCCCGCTCGCGGTCGACCTGGCGAACGCGGGGTTCGCCGCGTGGAACGTCGAGTACCGCCGGGTCGGGAACGGGGGCGGCTGGACCGCCACGTTCGACGACGTCGCCGCCGCCGTCGACCTGCTTGCCGGGCCCGGGCAGGACGCCGCGGGCGGGCGGCTCGACCTGGCCCGCACCGTCGCGGTGGGGCACTCGGCGGGTGGGCACCTCGCGGCCTGGCTCGCCGCCCGGCCCGGACTCCCGGCGGGCGCCCCCGGGGCGGCGCCCGCCGTCGCGCTGCGCGGGGCCGTCAGCCAGGCGGGGGTGCTCGACCTGGTCGACGCCGCCGAGCGCCGGGTCGGCGCCTCGGCCGTGCCCGACCTGCTCGGCGGCAGCCCCGCCGAGGTGCCCGACCGCTACGCGCTGGCCTCGCCGGTGGCCCGGGTGCCGATCGGCGTCCCCGTCGTGTGCGTGCACGGCGACGCCGACGGCAACGTGCCGCTGCGGCAGAGCGAGCGGTTCGTCGCGGGGGCCCGGTCCGCCGGTGACCCGGCCGAGCTCGTCGTGCTGCCCGGTGTGGACCACTTCGCCGTCATCGACCCCTCGACCGACGCCTGGCGGGCC
Source organism: Pseudonocardiales bacterium (assembly GCA_026393175.1). GTDB lineage: Bacteria > Actinomycetota > Actinomycetes > Mycobacteriales > Pseudonocardiaceae > Pseudonocardia. The sequence goes on along the minus strand of JAPLAT010000436.1, from coordinate 3,025 downwards.
TGCCGCGACGCCGCCGCCCGGCTCGCCGGCTGACGCCCGCCGCGCACCGGATCCCCCGATCGCGCGGCCCACCCGCTAGCGTGCCGCCGTGCTGCTCACCGCCGAGTCGTCCGCACTGCTGGTGATCGACCTGCAGGAGCGGCTGATGCCTGCGATCCACGACGGCCCGGCCGTCGTCGCCGCCACCGTGCGGATGGCACGGGCCGCCGCCCTGCTCGACGTGCCGGTGTGCGCGACCGAGCAGAACCCGGCCGGGCTCGGCGGCACGGTCGCCGAGGTGGCCGCGTTCCCGCAGCTCGTGATGGCCAAGACGGCGTTCTCCGCGGTCGCGGACCCCGGCTTCGCGACGCTGCTCCCGCCGGGGGTCGAGGAGGTCGTCGTCGCCGGGGCGGAGGCGCACGTGTGCGTGCTGCAGACCGTGCTCGGGATGCTCGCCCGGCGGCAGCGGGTGATGCTCGTGGCCGACGCCGTCGGCTCCCGGTCCCCGGCCGACCGCGACGTCGCGATCGACCGCATGCGCCGCCACGGCGCGGAGGTCGTCACCTCGGAGATGGTGCTGTTCGAGTGGCTGCGCGACTCCCTGCACCCCCGCTTCCGCGAGGTGCACGCCCTGCTCCGCTGACCGACCCCCCGCGAGTCGGGGCCTGGGCGTGCGCGAGTCGGGGCCTGGCCGTGCGCGAGTCGGGGCCTGGGCGTGCGCGAGTCGGGGTCAGCCCGCCCGGCGGAACCGCAGGGTCGCGATCCGGAACGGGCGCAGGGTGAGCACCCCGCCGTCCAGCGCGACGGGTGCCGGCAGCGGGCGCTCGTGCAGGTCGGTCTCCACGACCCCGTCGTGGTCGAACGCCGCCGTCACCCGCGCCGTCGCCCGGCCGCCCCACGCCTCGTAGAGCCGCACGACGACGTCGCCGCCGCCGTCCTCGGCGAGCTTCACCGCCTCGACGACGACGCCCGGGTGGTCGACGGAGACCAGCGGCCGCACCGGTCCCGGCGCGGGCCGCGGCGGGAGGGCGAGCCGGTAGCCCTCGGCGACGGCGTCGGCGACCGTCGCCCCGGGGCGCACGGACACGGTGAAGGAGTGCCGGCCCTGGTCGGCGGTCGGGTCGGGGAACAGCGGCGCCCGCAGCAGCGAGAGCCGCACCGTCGTGGTCGTGGCGCCGTCGGCGCGCGTGGTGCGGGTGACGTCGTGGCCGTGGGTGGCGTCGTTGGCGACGGCGACGCCCCAGCCGGCCTCGCCGACGTGCACCCACCGCTGCGCGCACGTCTCGAAGCGGGCCGCGTCCCAGGAGGTGTTGACGTGCACCGGACGCTGGACGTGCCCGAACTGGATCTCCGAGGTCGCGTGGCCGGCATGGACGTCGAACGGGAACGCCTGCTTGAGCAGCTTCTGCCGCTCGTGCCAGTCGACCTCGGTGGTGATCCGCACCGACCCGGCCTCCAGCGCGATCGTCTGCCGCGCGGTGGAGGAGCCGGTGGCGTAGGCGACCTCGACGGTGTCGCCGTCGGCCCGGGCCGTGCCGGTGAGCTCGCGGACGCTGCGGCGGTGGTGCTCGTCGACGTCCCAGGCGTCCCACTGGGCGGGGGTGTCGCGGTGCAGCCGCAGGACGTTGGCCGGTGCGGCGAGCGCCTCGCGGCCGTCGCGGACCAGCGAGGTGATCCGCCCGGTGCCGTCGACGGCGGCGCGGACGGTGCCGTCGTCGAGCACGAACCCGTCGCCGTCGGGGGTGAGCCGCACCGGCGGCGCGGGATCCGGGACCCCGGCGCCCATGGCGGGCACCCCCGCGACGGGCAGCGGCCCGGCGTTGGCGACGGCGGGCGGCCCGGCCGGGCCGGCGAGGTGCCCGAGCGCGGTGTCGACCAGGGACTCCAGCTCGGCGGCGACCTCGGCGTAGCGGCGCTCGGCCTCCTGGTGCACCCAGGCGATCGAGGTGCCGGGGAGGATGTCGTGGAACTGCTGGAGCAGCACGGTCTCCCAGCAGCGGCGCAGCGCCGCGTAGGGGTAGGCGGCGCCCGTGCGGACGGCCGCCGTCGCCGCCCACAGCTCGGCCTCGCGCAGCAGCGCCTCGCTGCGCCGGTTGCCGCGCTTGGTGCGGGCCTGGCTCGTGTAGGTGCCGCGGTGGAACTCCAGGTACAGCTCGCCCGACCACACGGGCGGGGTCGGGTACTCCCCCTGCGCGGCGGTGAAGAAGGCGGCCGGGGTGCTCGGCGCGACCCGCGGCGAGCCCTCCAGGTCGGCGGTCCGCGCGGCCGCGGCGAGCATCTCCCGCGTCGGCCCGCCGCCGCCGTCGCTCCACCCGAACGGCACGAGCGACCGGGTCGCCCGGCCCTTCTCGGCGAACCGGCGCGAGGCCCGGGCGAGCTCGGCGCCGGAGAGCTCCGCGCCGTAGGTGTCCACCGGCGGGAAGTGCGTGAACACCCGGGTGCCGTCGACGCCCTCCCAGTCGAACGTGTGGTGCGGCATCACGTTCGTCTCGTTCCAGGACAGCTTCTGGGTGAGGAACCACCGGGCCCCCGCGGCCGCCATGATCTGCGGCAGGTTGCCCGAGTAGCCGAAGGAGTCGGGCAGCCACACCTCCGGGCACTCCACGCCCAGGTGCTCGCGGAACCACCGCCCGCCCACGACGAACTGCCGCACCAGCGACTCCCCGCCGGGCAGGTTCGTGTCCGACTCCACCCACATGCCGCCGACCGGCACGAACCGGCCCTCGGCGACGCGCTCCCGCAGCCGCGCGAACACGTCGGGATGGTGCTCCTGCAGCCAGGCGAACTGCTGGGCCGAGGACATCGCGAACACCAGGTCGGGGTCGTCGTCCATGAGGGACAGGACGTTGGCGACGGTGCGCGCCACCTTCCGCGCGGTCTCCCGCACCGGCCACAGCCACGCCGAGTCCAGGTGCGCGTGGCCGACGGCGTGCACCCGGTGCGCGCTCGCGTGGGCCGGGCGGTCCAGCGCCTCGCGCAGCTCCGCGCGGGCGGCGGCCGCGGTGCCGGCGACGTCCTCGGGATCGGTGACGTCCACGGCCCGCTC
>JAPLAT010000346.1 GCA_026393175.1 Pseudonocardiales bacterium | reverse complement strand
GGCCACGATCGGTATGAGCTTCGTGGGCAACATCGGCCAGCTCGCCGACACGACGGTGCTGCTGCTGGTGTTCGTGTTCATCGCGACCAACGTGTCGGCCCTCGTGCTGAAGCGCGACCGGGTCGAGCACGAGCACTTCTCCGTGCCTGCGGTCGTGCCCGCCCTGGCGATCCTCGCGAGCATCGCGCTGCTCACCCAGCAGTCGCCCGACGCCTGGTTGATCAGCGCGGGCTATCTCGTCGTGGGCTCGGTGCTGTTCCTCGTCGCCCGGTTCGGCCGCCGCCGCCTGGACCGGGAGCCGGCGGCGACGGGGACCTGACGCGGCCCGGTGCCGCGGGTCAGGACGCCGGCCGCGCGGCCGGCCCGGCCGCGGCCCGCAGCGCGGCGGCCCGGTCGGTGTGCTCCCAGGTGAAGTCGGGGTCGTCGCGCCCGAAGTGCCCGTAGGCCGCCGTCCGCGCGTAGATCGGCCGGTGCAGCCGCAGGTCGCTGCGGAACGCGGCGGGCCGCAGGTCGAAGTGCTCGTCGACGAGCCTGCGGATCGTGGCGAGCGGCACGTGCTCGGTGCCCGCCGTCTCCACCAGCAGCGACAGCGGGCGCGCGACGCCGATGGCGTAGGCGACCTGCACCTCGACCCGGTCCGCGAGCCCCGCGGCGACGACGTTCTTGGCGACGTGGCGCGCGGCGTAGGCCGCCGACCGGTCCACCTTCGACGGGTCCTTGCCCGAGAACGCGCCGCCGCCGTGGCGGGCGAAGCCGCCGTAGGTGTCGACGATGATCTTGCGGCCGGTCAGGCCCGCGTCCCCGACCGGTCCGCCGACGACGAAGCGGCCCGTCGGGTTGACGAAGAAGTTCCCGGCCAGCTCGTCGGGCGCGTAGAGGTGCGCGGGCAGCTCCGGCACGACCACGTGCTCCCAGAGGTCCGCGCGGATCCGCTCGACCCCGACCTCCTCCGTGTGCTGGGTGGAGACCAGCACCTTCTCCACCGCCACCGGGACGCCGTCGCGGTAGCGCACGGTGACCTGGGTCTTGCCGTCCGGGCGCAGGTAGGGCAGCGAGCCGTCCTTGCGCACGGCGGCCAGCCGCCGTGCCAGCCGGTGCGCCAGCGCGATCGGCAGCGGCATCAGCTCGTCGGTCTCGTTGGTGGCGAAGCCGAACATCATGCCCTGGTCGCCGGCCCCGGCACCGTCCCGCACGTCCTCCGAGAGCCCGCCCCCGCGCTCCCCCGCCCGGCTCTCCAGGGCGCGGTCCACGCCCCGGGCGATGTCGGGCGACTGCCGGTCCAGCGCGACCATCACCGCGCAGTGGCGGCCGTCGAACCCGACGTCCCCGCGGTCGTAGCCGATCGCGCAGATCGTCCGGCGCACCACGTCGGTGACGTCGATCGTCGCCCGCGTGGAGATCTCCCCCGCGACGACGACGAGCCCGGTGGTCACCAGCGTCTCGCACGCCACCCGCGAGTCCGGGTCACCGGCCAGCGCGGCGTCGAGGATCGCGTCGGAGATCTGGTCGGCGATCTTGTCCGGGTGGCCCTCGGTGACCGACTCGGACGTGAACAGGTGCTCGTTCTCCGCGAGCGGGATCATCGGGTCTCCTTCACTCGAGCTCGGAGCGCACCACGGCCGCCGCGGCGACCATGGCGCGCAGCTTCGCCCGCGCCACGGGGGCGGGCACGTGGCGCAGGCCGCAGTCGGGGTTGACGACGAGACGGTCCGGGCGCACGACGCGCAGCGCCCGGCGGATGCGGGTCGCGACCACCTCGACCGGCTCGACCTCCTCGGACTTGACGTCCACCACGCCGACCCCGAGCGCGCGGGCCCAGCCGTAGCGCTCGACGAGCTGCAGGTCGGCGTCGCCCTTGCGGGCGAACTCCAGGACGAGCTTGTCGACCGCCGCGTCGAGCACGGCCGGGAACAGGAAGTCGTAGTGCCCCTCCCACAGCGGCCGGGCGTAGCGGTTTCCGTAGCAGACGTGCAGCGCCCAGGTGGCCGGGACGTCCTTCGTCACGATGTTGACCGCCTCGACGGCGAGCTCCGCCGCCTCCGGGTAGCCGGCGAGGAACGGCTCGTCGATCTGCAGCAGCCGGGCCCCGGCGGCGACGAGGGCGCGCGCCTCCGCGTTGAGCGCCCTGGCCAGGGCGCGGACCAGCTCGGCGGGGTCGCCGTAGGCCTCGTCGCGGATGCGGCGCGACAGCGAGAACGGCCCGGTCAGCGAGAACGTGATCGGGTGGTGGGTGTGCGCGCGGGTGAACCGGAGGTCCTCGGCCAGGCCGAGCGGGCCCGGGGCGAACTCGGGCAGCGGGTGGGTGACGGTCACGTCGAGGTAGTCGAAGGAGGCCGCCTTGACCGGGTTCTGCACCTGCACGCCGGGCAGCCGCTCCAGCACGTAGTCCAGGTCGTTGTCCCGGCGGAGCTCGCCGTCGGAGACGATGTCGATGCCGGCCAGCTCCTGGTCCTTGAGCGCGGCCTTGATCGCGGTGTCGTGCATGTCGGCGAGGTGCGCGCGGCTGACGGTGCCGTGGTGGACCCCGGTCCGGGCCCGCTCCAGCCACTCCGGCACCGAGTAGGAGCCGACGACGGTGGTCGGCAGCAGCGGCAGCGCGGCGGTGGCGTCCGCCGGTCCCGGGCCCATCAGTCCCGCACCTGCACCGTCATGGTCTGCACGTTGCTGCCGGCGCGGTGGGCGAACGGGGCGAAGCGCACGTCGAACCCGTGCCGGTGGCCCAGGTGCGCGAGCAGCGGGCCGTTGACCCAGTTGACCACCGAGCCGTCGTACTTCCCGGGGCCGCGGAACCCGGTCCGGTACTGGTCGGGGTCGGTGACGAACAGGTCGTGGCAGATCAGCCTGCCGTAGGGGTGCAGCAGCGGCAGCGTCTCGGTGAAGCTGGCGACGGCGCCGTTGCTGGCGTGCAGCCGGACGTCGCCCGAGGCGCTCAGCAGCGGGCGCAGCGCCTCGCCGCCGACCCCGCGGCCGATCTCGTAGGTGTCGAGCCCGGCGAGCGGTACGTAGCGCTCCTGCAGCCGCAGCCCCTCCCAGCACGCGCGCCAGAACCCGACGGCGCCCGCGGTGTCCGCGAACACCCCCGGCGCCGCCTCGGCGAGCAGCGCCGGGCCCAGCCGCAGCAGCTTGCGGACCAGCCCGGGCAGCGCGTCGACCCCGACGCCGTCGGGCAGCGCGGCCGCGATCCGGGCGGCGGTGTCCGCGGGCAGGTGGGCCCGGGTCTCGACCACGTACTCGCGCTGCCCCAGCGAGGCGAGCTCGTCGGTCGGGAGGTTGTCGTAGACGTTGGAGATGTAGACGAGGAAGACCTTGAGGCGCAGGAACGACAGCGCGGTCATCGGGTGGACGGCGTCAAGCACGAGCGAGCTGACCCGCCCGGCGTGCCCGGCCACGGCCTGCCTGGCCAGCTCGAGGACGTGCGGGGAGTAGTCGCACATGAGGTAGTGCAGGCGGCGGTGGTACTCCCGGCCGCGGGCGCGGTCGATCTCCATGAACGTGTCGAGGAACGCGGCGGCCTGGCTGCCGTTGCCCACCCCCAGCTCGACGACGTAGAGCTCCTCGGGCAGCGCGCGGCGCTCCGCCAGGTCGTCCCAGATCGCGAACAGCTCGCCGATCAGCTCGCGGACGCCGTCGGTGTTGCGGGCGTCGCTCCGCCCGCCGGGCAGCGCGGACTCGTACCCGCGGCCGGTGGCCTCCTCCCACAGCCGCAGGTGCTGCCAGTACAGCACGTTGAAGTCCCACACGCAGCCGGCGCTGCCCGGCGCCCACCCCTCCAGCGGCACCGCGGGCTCGGCTGCGGTCGCGCGCAGCACGCGCGGCGCGGCCGCGCGGATCTCGTCGGCGCCGCGCCGCAGGTCGATGGCGATCTCGACGGCGCAGCGGGGGGCGTGGCCGTTGGCCGCGGCCGTGGCGGGCTCGATCGTCCGGACCTCGATCGGCTCCCGGAAGCTGTGCCGGTACTGGATCCAGTCGCAGACCAGGCGGACGCGCGCCAGGTCGACCGCGGGCGGGTCCCCGTCGGCGTCACCGGTGCCGCAGAGCACGCGCAGGACCGGGTCGAGCGCGGCGGTGACGTCGACCGCGCCCTCGCCGCGCAACCTCGCCGTGGGGCGGACCTCAACCAGCGCGGGACATCTCCTCCCCCAGCCCGGCGCGCCGCAGGATCTCCGGCACGCCGCGCTCGTGGCCGAACGCCATGACGTGGACGCCGGCCCGCCGCACCGGGCTGTCCCGCTCGGTGACCTCCAGCATGACGTTGACGAACGAGCACCCCTCGAAGTCCGGGCGCGCGAACCACTCGCCGAACACGTCGAAGACCGCGAGCAGCCGTCCCGCCGGGGTGCTCGCCCGGGTCCGCACCTCGGCCTGCAGCCACCCCCGCGTCCACACCTCCGCCCGGCGGTCCAGGAAGGCCAGGATGAGCTCGTCCTTGGAGGCGAAGTGCGTGTAGAGCGTCTTCTTCGCGACGCCGGCGTGGTCGATGACCGTGTCGACGCCCACGGCCCGGGTGCCGCGGCTGCTGAACAGGGCGTACGCGGAGTCCACGAGCCGTTCCCGGGGGGTGGGCCGAGGGCCCGCACCGGCGGCACGCCGCCCGGATCCGTCGGCCACGCCATCCGCTCCCAGCTCCAGGTTGCCGGGCAGGATATCAGCCGGGACGGGGCGGACCGGGGAGCCGCGCGTGCCCGCTGAGCCGATCGAGATCCGCGAGGCGGTCCCCGCGGACCGGGCGGGCGTCCGGGCGCTCGTCCGGGACGCCTACCGGGAGTTCGAACCCCGCATCGCGCCCGCGCACTGGCGGCGGATGAGCACCAACCTCGCCGCCGTCGTCGACGCGGCGACACCGGCCCGGCTCCTCGTCGCCGAGGTGGCCGGGCGCCCCGCCGGGACGGCGACCTACCTGGCCCCGGACCATCCCGCCTACACCCACGTCCCGCAGGAGTGGGCCGTCATCCGGGCGCTGGCCGTCGCCCCGGCGGCCCGCGGCCGCGGGATCGCGCGGGCACTGACCGCGGAGTGCCTGCGCCGGGCCCGCGACGACGCCGCCCCCGCGGTCGGGCTGCACACCGCGGAGATGATGACCGCGGCGCGGGCGCTGTACGAGGGCGTCGGCTTCGCGGTGCACGGCGAGTTCCCGCACCTCGGCGTCCGCTTCCTGGTCTACCGCCTGCCGCTCGGGCCGGTCCCGGCGGCGCCCTGACCGACGCGGTTGCGCCGTCCGGCCCAGCCGGGAGCCTCACGGAACGGGTACCCCGGCGGCAGGTTGCGCCGTCCGGCCCAGCCGGGAGCCTCACGGAACGGGTACCCCGGCGGCATGTCCCTCTCCCTCACCCGGTCCGACGACCGGCACGTGCCCACCGCGCTGCGGGTCGCCGCGGCGATCGGGTGGCGGCTGCTGGTCGTCGCGGGGGCGGTGGCGGTGGTGGCCCTCGTCGCCGTGCGCCTGGCCGGGGTGGTGGTGCCGCTGGCCGTCGCATTGCTGCTGTCCGCCCTGCTCACCCCGGCGGTCCGGGCGCTGCACGACCGGGGCACCCCGCGCGGACTCGCCGTCGCCGTCGTCATGCTGGGCGGGCTCGGGCTGCTCGTCGGGGTGCTGACGTTCGTCGTCATGACCCTCGCGCAGGGCGTCCCCGAGCTGGGCAGCCAGCTCAGCGCCAGCATCGGCGCGGTCGTCACCTGGCTCACCGACGGCCCGCTGCACCTGGGCGCCGACCAGCTGCGCGCGATGCAGGACAGCGCGCTGGCCACGCTGGAGGCGCAGCGCGGGGCGATCACCGACGGCGCGATCGCCGCGACGGCGAGCCTCGGCGCGCTCGTCGCGGAGATCCTGCTCGCCGTGTTCGCGCTGGTGTTCTTCCTGCAGGGCGGGGCGGAGATCTGGCAGTTCCTGCTGCGCGCCGTCCCGTCGGCGGTGCGCACCCGCGCGGACGTCGCCGGGCGGCGCAGCCTCGCCGCCCTCGCCGGCTACGTCCGGGCGGCGGCGGTCGTCGCGGTCGTCGACGCCGTCGCCATCGGGATCGCGCTCGGCGTGCTCGGCATCCCGCTGGCCGTTCCGCTGGCCGCGCTGGTCTTCCTCGGCGCGTTCGTCCCGATCGTCGGGGCGGTGGTGGCCGGGAGCCTCGCCGTCCTCATCGCGCTGGTGTCGGCCGGCCCGGTCCCGGCGCTCGTGCTGCTCGCCGTGATCATCGCCGTCATGCAGCTGGAGGGGCACGTCCTGCAGCCGCTGCTGCTCGGCCGGGCCGTGCGGCTGCACCCGCTGGCCGTCGCCGTCGCGATCGCCGCGGGCCTGCTGCTGGCGGGCATCGTCGGGGCGCTGCTGGCGGTGCCGCTGCTGGCCGTCGTCAACTCCGCCGTGCGGTCGCTGCGCAGCCCCGCCGACGAGCACGTCGACCCCGACGAGATCACGACGAGCGAGCCGGCGGAGAGCGGCCCGGACGACCCCTCGCTCACCCGCGGTCCGCTCACCCTCGGCCCCGTTCGTCAAGAGCAGGACGCGTGATGACTCCGAGCGGTTGATCCCTCTTGCTCCCGCCATCCGGTCGAGCGATCATTGACGGGCACCGTCCGAGACACCTCGCGCACGGAGCGTCACATCCCCGACGTCTGAGGAGCGCCCCGTGCACGACGACTCGAGCGACTACGGCTACGACATGGCCCACGAGATGAAGGCCGTGCGCCACTCGGCCGTCCACCGCCGTCCGCGGACCCCGATCACCGGCCTGACCGGCCGGGAGCTCGACCTCGACGGCGGCGACTTCGGTTACGACCAGGCGCACGAGAGCTGACGGCTGGCAGGATGAGGTATGCCCTCATCCCCCGCCAGTGGTCTGGACCTCCGCTGGGTCGACCCCGCCATCCGCCCCCAGGACGACCTGTTCGCGCACGTCAACGGCCGGTGGCTGGCCACGCACGTCATCCCCGAGGACCGCGCGCAGGACGGCGCGTTCCGGGTGCTGCGCGACCGTGCCGAGGCCGACGTCCGGGCGATCATCGAGCAGGCCTCCGGTGAGCCGGGCAGCGAGGCACGCAAGATCGCCGACCTCTACGCGTCCTTCATGGACACCGACCGCGTCGAGGCGCTCGGCGTCGCCCCGCTGACGCCGCTGCTCGACGAGGTCGCCGCGGCCCCCGACCGGGCCGCGCTGGCCGCCGTGCTGGGCCGCCGCCAGCGGGAGGGCCGGGCGTCGCTGTTCGGCGCGTTCGTCAGCACCGACGCCAAGGACTCCACCCGCTACCTCGTGCACCTCTCGCAGAGCGGCCTCGGGCTGCCCGACGAGTCGTACTACCGCGAGGACGCCTACGCCGAGATCCGCACGGAGTACGTCGCCCACCTGCGCCGGCTCGCCGCCCTCGTCGGGCTGCCGGAGTCGTACGCCGACACCGTCATGGAGCT
>JAPLAT010000005.1 GCA_026393175.1 Pseudonocardiales bacterium | reverse complement strand
CGAGGTGAGCACCTGCTTGCGCAGGAAGTCCCACTCGTGCTCGCCGCCGGTGGTCGCCATGCCCTTGTGGTTGGGCGCGAAGGCCAGGCCCATGTAGACGCCCCACAGCCCCTGGTGCAGCGCGACGAACGCGAGCGCCTTCAGCGGTGGGAGCACCAGGAGCACGGCCGCCGCGTACGCGGCGGTGTGCGCCACCAGCAGGCTCAGCTCCAGGCCGCGCCGCTTCGTCTCCCCCCGCCACACGGCGCTCACGCCCGACCAGTGCAGGCTCCAGCCCTCCAGGAACAGCATCGGGAGGAACAGGAACGCCTGGTACTTCGTGGTGAACCGGGCCAGGCCGCGCTTCGCGGCGCCCTGCCGGGCGGAGAACGCGAGCACCGAGATGTCGAGGTCGGGGTCGTCGTCCTCGTGGTTGGGGTTGGCGTGGTGGCGGTTGTGCTTGGCCACCCACCACCCGTAGCTGAGCCCGACGAGCCCGCCGAGGGAGAGCCCGACCGCGTCGTTGGCGCGGCGCCCGCGCAGGATCTGCTTGTGGCCGGCGTCGTGGCCGACGAACGACACCTGCGTCCACACCACGGCGAGGACGACCGCCGTGACGAGCTGCCACCAGGTGTCGCCGAGCAGCGCGAACGCCGTCCAGGTGGCGGCGAGGGCGGCGAGCGTCAGTCCCGCCTGCACCGCGTACCGCACCGGCCGGCGCTCCATCAGCCCGGCGTCACGGACGAGGCGGGAGAGGGCGGCGAAGTCGCTGCCCGCGCGGGTGGTGGTCGTCGTGGGGTCCGCTGTCATGGAGGTCCTTCGGTCGCGCCGGATGGCGCACCAGAGGGGGCGGAGCCATGTCGCGAGAGCCGCGACCGATCCCCACCGTAGCGGAACCATGCGTCCCGGACCGATCCTGTCCGGGACGGGCCGCCGTCGCGGTCCCGGACGACCACGGCGACCCGCTCCACCACTCCCTCGACAGCGGCCCGACCGCGGTCACGGTCGACCCGGCCGGGCCGCGCGTCGCCGCCGCGTCGCTCCCGTCACCCACCCGGTGCCGCGCCGAGCGCCACCAGCTCGTCGACGGCGTCGGGGTCGAAGACCCGGCGCACGACGAGCCGGGCCAGGCCGCGCGGGGTGGCCCGCCCGCCCAGCGTGCTCGCCTCGACGGCGGGGCGGGCGCGTTCGGTGACGGCGTCGAGCACCCGCGCCCGCACCCCGTCGACGACGGGCGGGAGCACGCCGAGCGTGCCGCCGAGCACGACGCGGTGCGGGTTGACCGTGGTGACGGTGGTGGCCAGGGCGGCGCCCAGCACGTCGGCCGCCTCCGCCAGCCCGGAGCGGACGGCGGGGTGGCCGAGGTCGGCGACGACGTCGGCGAGCGTGCGGAACCCGTGCGGGGCGAGCCGGGCCAGCAGCGCGCGGCCCGAGGCGTGGGCGGCGAGGCAGCCGGTGCGCCCGCAGCGGCAGACCGGCTCGGGCCGCGGGCCGGCCACCCGGACGTGCCCGATGTCGCCTGCCACCCCGGCCGCGCCGCGCAGCACGTCCCCGCCGACGACGATGCCGCAGCCGATGCCGGTGGCGACCTTCACCGCGACGAGGGTCTCGGTGTCCGAGCGGCACTCGCCCACCGCGGCCGCGCGGGCGTCGTTCTCCACCACGACCGGGCGCCCGAACCGGCTCCGCACCGCCGTGACGACGGCGTCGGGCTCCCAGCCCGGCAGCGTGGTCGGGTGCAGCACCCAGCCGGTGTGCGGGTCGACGGCCGCGGGCACCCCGACGCCGACGCCGGCCAGCCGCTCGGCCTGGCCCGCGGCGACCAGCTTCTCGGCGAGGTCGAGCGCCGGGCCCAGCACGGCGTCGGCCCCGGCGTCGACGTGCAGCGGGAGGTCGGCGCGGCGCAGCTCGGAGCCGAGCAGGTCGGTGACGCTGACGCGGGCGTGCGTGTGCCCGATGCCGACGGTGAGCACGACGCGGCCGCGGTCGTCGAACCGGATCCGCCGGGCCCGCCGCCCGCCCGTGGCCCCGAGGCTCTCGGCCTCGTAGACCAGCCCGAGCCGGGTGAGCGCGTCGAGGCGGCCGACCAGCGTGCCGCGGGACATCCCGGTCTCGTCGAGCAGCTGCCGGCGCGAGAGCCCGCCCCGCTCGCGCACCAGCGCCAGCAGGGAGCCGTGACTGGCCACACCGCCCACGCCCTTGACACTACCCCGCTTCTGTTCTTCGATTGAACGAAAGATCGGGGGTCGACGATGACACCAGCGGTGGTCTCCCGCCGCGCGCTGCTCGGGGCTGCGCTGACCGCACCGCTGCTCAGCGCCTGTGCGGGGTTCGACACGAGCGGCGCCGCCGGCGCCGGCACCGTGGGCTTCCTGTCCACCCAGTTCACCCCGGTGGAGGAGCGGCATCGTCGTGCTGTCGGTGTGCCGCTGGCCCGGCTGTTCCCCACCGCGGGCGTCTACGACACGACCTACGCGGTGATCCTGCTGCACACCGCGCTCGCGCTGCCGACCACGATCCTCATCGCCGCGAGCGTGTTCCTCGCCGTGCCGGTGGACGTCGAGGAGGCGGCGCGGGTGGTCGGCTGCACGCCGGTGCAGGCCTTCGCCAGGGTCGTGGCACCGACGGCGCTGCCCGGCATCGCCGCCTCGGCGATCTTCACGTTCGTCATGTCCGGGAACGAGGTGCTCGGCGCCCCGATCCTCACCCTGGACCGGCGCACGCCGCCCGCCCAGGTGCTCACCTCGCTCGCCGACTCGCCGCTGGCCTACCGGTTCGTCGGCGGCTTCGCGCTCGTCCTGCCCGCGCCACCGACGACGTGTCCCTGGACATCGCCGACGGCGAGTTCGTCGTCCTGCTCGGCCCGTCGGGCTGCGGCAAGACCACGCTGCTGCGGATGCTCGCCGGGCTGCCCGACGGCGGGACGACCGCCACCGGCGGCCGGGACGTCACCCACCTGCCCGCCCACCGGCGCAACCTGTCGATGGTGTTCCAGTCCTACGCCGTGTTCCCGCACCGCAAGCCCGCGCAGCTCTCGGGCGGACAGCGCCAGCGCGTCGCGGTCGCGCGGGCGATCTGGTGGACGCCGACGTCCTGCTCATGGACGAGCCGCTGTCCAACCTCGACGCCCTGCTGCGCCTGGAGTTCCGCACCGAGCTGAAGAAGATCGTGCAGGACCTGGGCACCACCACCGTCTACGTCACGCACGACCAGAGCGAGGCGCTGTCTCTCGGCGACCGCGTGGCCGTCATGCGCAAGGGCCGGATCGTGCAGCTCTGCGACCCGCTCGCCGTCTACGACACCCCGGCCGACCGGTTCGTCGGCGGCTTCCTCGGCTCGCCGCCGATGAACCTCCTGCCCGCCAAGGTCGGCCCGGCGGGCGACGTGCTGCACGTCGCCGACGCCGCCGTCGCCGCGCCGGCCCAGCTGGCCGGGTACGGCGGCCGGGACGTCCTGCTCGGCGTCCGCGCCGAGAACATCGGCATCGCGACCGCCGCCGGGGACCCGGCCGGCGACGCGACCGTCCCCGCCCGGCTGGAGGTGCTCGAGCCCACCGGCTCGGCCGTCCTGCTGACCGTCTCCGTCGGCGACCAGGAGCTGAAGGTGTCGGCACCCGCCACCTTCCGCGCCCGCCCCGGCGACACCGTCCGCCTCCGGTTCACCCCGGAGACCCTGCGTCCCTACGACGCGGACACCCACCTTCTGTTGGAGAACTGACCCCGTGACCCGCACCCTCCTCGACGCCGGCGTCGTCCGCCACGCCGCCGTCGGGGTCCTGCGCCGCAACGACCTCGGCACGATGACCACCGCGGCGCCCGACCTCTACCCCCACCAGTGGAGCTGGGACGCGGCGTTCGTCGCGATCGGGCTCGCCCGCGTCGACGTGCCGCGCGCCGTCACCGAGCTGCGCAGCCTGCTCGCCGCGCAGTGGAGCACCGGGATGGTGCCGCACATCGTGTTCGCCCCGGGCACCGGCGACTACTTCCCCGGCCCGGACCGCTGGGGCACCGACGACGCGCCCGCCCGCCCCGCCGGGTACCGCACGTCGGGCATCTGCCAGCCGCCGGTGCACGCGATCGCGCTGCGGCACGTGCTCGACCGCGGCAAGGAGAACGGCGGGCTCGACGCGCTCGTGGCCCGGGAGTTCGCCGCGGAGTCGCTGGACGGCTGGCTGGCCTGGCACCGCTGGCTCGCGACGGCCCGCGACCCGGACGGCGTGGGGCTGGTGGAGATCCACCACAGCTGGGAGTCCGGCTTCGACAACTCCCCGCGCTGGGACGGCCCGTACTCCCGGATCACGGCGGGCCCGGTGCCGCCGTTCGCGCGCCGCGACACCCACCACGTCGCGTCGGTGGCCGAGCGCCCCTCCGACGAGGAGTACACCCGCTACCTGTGGCTCGTCGAGCAGATGCGGTCGGTCGGCTACGACGACGACCGCGTCCTGGACGTGATCGACTTCCGGGTGCGGGACGTGTTCTTCTCCGCCGTGCTCGCCGCGGCGGCCGAGGTCCTCGCGGGCATCTGCGACGAGTTCGACCGCCCGGACGACGCCGCCGAGCAGCGCGGGCTCGCGGCCCGGTTCCGGGCCGGGGTGTCGTCCACCGTCGACCCGGCCACCGGCCTGGCCCGCGACGTCGACGTGCTCGCCGGGGAGTGGATCGGCCCGCAGACCGTCGCCGGCTTCGCCCCCCTCGTCGCCGGCGGGGACGCCGGCCTGCTGGCCGCCCAGCGCGCGCTGCTCCGCGGCCCGCGCTGGATGGGCCACCCGGCCCTGCGGTACCCGCTGCCGACCTCGACGTCGCCGGTCAGCCCGGACTTCCGGCCGCGCACCTACTGGCGCGGCCCGGTCTGGCCGTTCCTCAACCTGCTGCTGGGCTGGGCGGCCCGCCGCGACGGCGCCGACGACCTGCACCGGGACCTGCGCGACGCCTCGCTGGCCCAGCTCTCGGACCTGACCTTCGCCGAGTACTACGAGCCGCTCACGGGCGAGCCGCTGGGCTCCCACGCCCAGGCCTGGACCGCCGCCGCGGCGCTGGAGTGGCTGGGGGGCTGAGGGATCGGGGTGCGCGCGGCCGCGTCGAGGAGGTGGGGTGCGGCGGGACGCCCCGGGGGGTGGGCGCCCCGCCGCGGCGGGGGGCGGGACGTCCCGGGGGCCGGTCACGGCGGCCGCGGCCCGGAGCTCCTGCGCGCGATGCCGACCCGACGGCGGCACCGCGCCAGCTTTCCGAACCGTGCTCACCACCGCAGCAACGTGTTCTCAACGGATCGTCAACGGGCTGTTGCCGAGCGTCGCACCGGCCCGGCACGATGACGCCTGTGACCACAGGCACACGCACGCGCGTGCTGGTCGTCGACGACGACGAACGGGTGCGCACCGTCGTGGCCTGGCAGCTGGAGGCCGACGGGTACGCGGTCGCGCAGGCCCGGGACGGGGCGGACGCGCTGGAGCGGATCGACGTCGAGCGGCCGGACCTGGTCGTGCTGGACCTGTCGATGCCCGGCCTGGGCGGGCTGGACGTGCTGCGGCGGGTGCGGGCGCTCGAGGCCCAGTGCGGCGGGGCCGCGCTGCCGGTGATCGTCCTGTCCGGGCGCAGCGGCGAGACCGACCGCATCGTCGGGCTCGACCTCGGCGCCGACGACTACCTGGTCAAGCCGTTCTCCCCCGGCGAGCTGGCCGCCCGCGTCCGGTCGGTGCTCCGCCGCTCGGCGGGGGCGCCGCGGCCGGTGCAGCTCTCCGGGCTGAGCGTCGACCCCGCCACCCGCGAGGTCTGCGTCGACGGCGCGCCCGTCGAGCTCACCGCCCGCGAGTTCGACCTGCTCGCCTTCCTCGCCCGGCACCCCCGGCAGGTCTTCAGCCGGGCCCAGCTGCTGCAGCAGGTGTGGCGCAGCGAGCCGGGCTGGCAGGGCGAGGCCACCGTCACCGAGCACGTCCACCGCCTGCGGTCCAAGGTCGGTGCGGGGCGGCTGCGCACCGTGCGCGGTGTCGGCTACCAGCTGGAGCCCTGATGGTCCTCCCCCTCGCCGCCGAGCTCGACCACGCCGACAGCCTCGACCTGCTGCACCGGCAGACCACCGTCCTGGAGCTGATCGCGGCGGGCGCCACGCTCCCCGAGACGCTCACCGCGGTCACCGAGGCGCTGGAGGAGCTCATCCCGGGCAGCCGCTGCTCGGTGCTGCTGCTCGACGCCGAGGGAGCGCTGCGCCACGGTGCCGCCCCGAGCCTGCCCGACGTCTACTCCGCGTCGATCGACGGCCTGCTCGTCGGCCCGGACGCCGGGTCCTGCGGCACCTGCGCCCACCTCGACGCGGAGGTCGTCGCCGAGGACATCGTCACCGACCCCCGCTGGACCGCCTTCCGCGAGCTGGCGCTGCCGCACGGGCTGCGGTCGTGCTGGTCGAGCCCGATCCGGGGCAAGCGCGCCGCGGCCGCGGGGGTGCTCGGCACGTTCGCGGTCTACCACTCCCGGCCGCACCGGCCCTCCGCCCGCGAGCGCCGCCTGGTCGAGCGCTTCACCCACCTGTCGTCGGTGGCGATCGAGCACGCCCGGCTCTACGGCGCGCTCGGCGAGAGCGAGGAGCGGTTCCGGCGGGCGTTCGAGGACAACGCCATCGGGATGGCCCTCACGGACCTGAACGGCCGGTTCGGCAAGGTCAACCGCGCGCTGCGGGAGATGCTCGGGCGCACGGAGGAGGCGCTGCTGTCCTCCGACCTGGCCGCGGTGCTGGAGCCGCACGGCGCCGCGGCCGCGATGGCCGCGCTGCGCGAGTGCACCACCGGCGAGCGCGGCTCGTTCGAGACCACGCTCGTCGGGGCGCGCGGCGTGCCGGTCCGGGCCGTGCTCACGGCGTCGGTCGTGCGGCGGGCCGGCCACGAGCCCGCCTACCTGTCGGTCAACGTCCTGGACGTCACGGCCCGGCGCGCCGCGGAGCGCGACCGGCGCGCCCGCCGGGAGGCCGAGCTGGCCCGCGGCGCGGCGGAGGCGGCGAGCCGGGCCAAGTCGCACTTCCTGTCCGCGCTCTCGCACGAGCTGCGCACGCCGCTGCAGGCGATCACCGGGTTCACCGAGCTGCTGGGCACGCTCGACCTGACCGCGGAGCGCCGCGGCGCCGCACTGGGCCACATCGCGAGCGCGTCCTCGCACATCCTGTCCCTGGTCGACGACGTGCTCGACATCGCCGCGGTCGAGGCCGGCGCGCTGCCCGTCCACCTCGCCGACGTCGACCTCGGGAGGCTGGTCGGGGAGGTGCTCGACCTGCTCGGGCCGCTCGCGGACGAGCGCGGGGTCGTGCTGGGCGGCAGCCCCGCGGGGTGCGTGCGCGCCGACCCGCGCCGGCTGCGGCAGGTCCTGCTCAACATCGTCACCAACGCCGTGCGCTACAACCACCCGGGCGGCTCGGTCGTCGTCACCGCCGCCACGGAGGGCAAGGAGGTCGTGGTGGCGGTGGCGGACACCGGCCCGGGCATCCCCGAGCACCTCGTGGACCGCCTGTTCGTGCCGTTCGACCGGCTCGGCGCCGACACCGGCCCGGAGCCCGGCGCCGGTCTGGGGCTGGTGCTCGCGCGCGGGCTGACCGAGGCGATGGGCGGGCGCCTGACCGTGCGCTCCACCCCGGGCCGCGGCACGACGGTGGGGATCGGCCTGGTCGGAGCTGTACCTCCCGGTAACACCGGAGCCGCCACGGCGACATAGCGGGTGTGCGCCTCCGGACCGTGGGACCACCCGTGATCGCCGCACTCTGCGTCGCGCTCTGCACGGTCGGCCTCACCGCGTGCGGCCGCGACATGCCCTCGTGGACGATGCCCGACCTCGTCGGGCGCGACCTGCAGTCCGCCCAGGACACCGTCCAGCAGATGACCGACTTCGCCATCACCGCCACCACCTCGCACGACGCGTCCGGCGCGGGACGCCCGCAGGTGGTCGACCAGGACTGGCGGGTGTGCACGCAGAGCGTCCCCGCGGGCGCCGAGATCGACGCCGATACGATGATCGACTTCGGGGTCGTGCTGCGCGGCGAGTTCTGCTGAGTCGGGGGCTGCCGGGTCAGCCGAGCGCCGCGAGCGAGCGCTCGACGGTGCCGGCCATCTCCAGCACGCGCTCGGTGCCGAGGTGGTCCGCGGCGAACGCCAGGTACTGGACGTGCGCCTGCACCCGCGCCCAGTGCGCGTGCACGGGCACGAGCTCCGGGGGCAGCGCGGGCCCGGTGTAGGCGGCGGGCGGGTCCCCGCCGAGCGTCACGACGTCGAGGCCGGGCGGGGCGACGCGGGCGCTGCCCCAGTCGATGAGCACCGGCCCGGACGCGGGGAGCAGCACGTTGCCCGGGTGGGCGTCGCCGTGGCACAGCGTGCGTGGCAGGACCGCGAGCGCGCGGGCGGCCACGGGGTGCACCGCCCACCCCGGCAGCGCCGCCGCCACGGCGGCGACGTCGCGGTCGCCGGTGCGCTCGGCCGCGCCACGCACCGCGACGAGCGTGTGCTCGGTGATCGTGCGCCGCCACCACGCGGCGTCGACGACGGGCAGGCCGCGCGGCCGCCGGCCCGCCCAGTGCCGGTGCACCGCGCCCAGCACCTCCCACACCGCCGCCGGCACCGACTCCCCCGCGGCGAGCGCGGGACCGTCGTGGTGGGGCAGCAGGATCCAGTGCCCGTCCGCGTCGCGGCCGGTGGCGATCATGCGGGGCAGCCGGTCGTCGCGCACCACCGCCACCGCGCGCATCGCCGCGACCTCCGCGGCCGTCGTCCGCTTGACGACGACGCTGCGCGTCGCGCCGTCGAGGTCCACGTCCACGCGCTCGACGGACGCGGCGACGTAGCCGCCCGCGAGCGGCGTGCGGGCCCGCACCGCCGCTCCCGGGCCGAGCGCGGCGAGCCAGGACGGGTCGCTCACACCCGCAGCAGCAGGAACACGGCCAGCCCCGCCGCCACGCCCACGACCAGGGCGAGCACGCCCCACGGTGCCGGCCGCCGGTGCCAGGTGCGGCCGTTGTCGAGCGCGATCCGGCCCGGGCCGGTGAGCACGAGCGCCGCCGCGGCGAGGCCGAGCACGACCTCCAGCTCGACGGCGTCCGCCCCCGCGGCCGAGGTGAGGAAGAACCCGTTGCCCGCCTTGAGCGCCACCACGTTGATCATGATGCCGAGCAGGCCGGCCGCGGCGAGCGGGGTGAGCACGCCGAGCACGACGAACGCGCCCGCCACGAGCTCGGTGAGGCCGGTGACCCAGGCCAGCGTGAGGGTCTGGGTGAAGCCGTAGCCGTCGAGGACCCGCGCGAAGCCGGTGATGCCCGGCCCGCCCCACAGCCCGAACACCTTCTGCATCCCGTGGGCGAA
Organism: Pseudonocardiales bacterium; assembly: GCA_026393175.1. Taxonomy (GTDB): domain Bacteria; phylum Actinomycetota; class Actinomycetes; order Mycobacteriales; family Pseudonocardiaceae; genus Pseudonocardia. The sequence goes on along the minus strand of JAPLAT010000005.1, from coordinate 16,376 downwards.
GAACGTGCCGCCCACCGCGAACCGCAGCAGCACCAGGCCGACGTCGGTGCCGCCGTTCCAGGCCAGCGCGCGGCGGGTGGGCCGCGTCCTCGTCGGGCCCGGCTCGTCGAACCCGGTGGTGTCCAGGTAGGACGTCGGCTGATCCGTCATGGGACCCGAGGCTAGTGGGTCAGTACCCGCCCCGGACGAGGTTGGGCGGCTCCTCGCCGCGGGCGAACGCGGCGATCTGCTCGGCCGCCACGCCGTAGGCCCGGCGCAGGCCGCCCGGGACGCTGCCGCCGACGTGCGGGGTGAGCAGCAGGCCGGGCGCGGTCCAGAGCGGGTGGTCGGCGGGCAGCGGCTCCGGGTCGGTGACGTCGACGGCGGCGCGCAGGCGGCCGCTCCGCAGCTCGGCGGCGAGCGCGTCGGTGTCGGCCACCGGCCCGCGCGCGGCGTTGACCAGCACCGACCCGTCCGGCATGGCGGCGAGGAAGGCCGCGTCGACCAGGCCGCGGGTGTCGTCGGTGAGCGGGACGATCACCACGCAGGCGTCGTGGTCGGGCAGCAGGTCGAGCACCTCGTCGATGCCGTGCACCCCGTCGCGGGCGCGGCGGCCCACCAGCGTCGTGTGCACCTCGAACGGGGCCAGCCGGCGCGCCGTGTGCTCGGCGACGTCCCCCGCGCCGACGATCAGCACGCGCTTGCCGGCCAGCTCCTCGGTCTGGTGGTAGTCCCACCGCGCCTCGTCCTGGGCCCGGACGAACCCGGGCAGGTGCCGGTACACCGCGAGCAGGGCCGCCACGACCCACTCCGCGGTGGCCCCGCCGTGCGCGCCGCGGCAGTCCGACAGCGCCACGCCCTCGGGCAGCTTCCCGATCCACGCCTCGGCCCCCGCCGTGAGCAGCTGCACCAGCTCCAGCGCGGGCAGCTGCTCGGCGAGCGCGACCGCCTCGCCCGTGGCCAGGAACGGCGGCACCAGCACGCGCGCGGCGTCCGCCCCGGGCGGGAGCGGCTCGCCCGCCGTGTAGGGCAGGGCGGTGACGCCGGGGACGTCGCCGAGCAGGTCGGGCCCGTCGTCGTGGGGCACCAGCACTGTGATCGTCACGATCGGGGACCGTACCCGGCTCACCCGGCGCACACCGGGCGCCGCCTAGCCTGGGCGCCGTGAGGGGACGGCGCGCGCTCGCGACACTGCTGCTCGCCGTGGGCCTCGCCGGCTGCGCCGCCTTCCCCGACAACGGGCCGCGGGAGTGGGAGGAGCAGCTCGAGGGCGCGGGTGAGCTCGGCGGCATCCCCCGGGTGCCCGAGTCCTCGGCCCCGCCCTCGCAGGCGCCCCCGCCCGGGGGCGAGCCCGGCACCCCCGCGCCGCCCGAGCCGTGCGAGGACCCCGACCCCGCGGTCGTCGCCACCTGCCTGGACCCGGTGGGCGCCATCGCGGTGCTGCCCGACGGGGCGTCCGCGCTGGTCGCCGAGCGCGCCACCGGCCGCGTGCTGCGGGTGGAGCGCGACGTCGAGCCGGAGGTCGTCGCGACCGTGCCGGTGGACCCCTCCGGCGGCGGCGGGCTCACCGGCCTGGTGCTCTCGCCGTCCTACACCGAGGACCGGCTCGTCTACGCCTACGCCAGCACCCCCACCGACAACCGCGTGGTGCTGCTGGCCGCGGGCGAGGCGCCCAAGCCGGTGCTCACCGGCATCCCCCGCGGGGCGACCCGCAACGGCGGCGCGCTCGGCGTCGACGTCGACGGGTGGCTGCTCGTCGCCACCGGGGACGCGGGACTGCCGGCCGACCCCGCCTCGCTCGCGGGCAAGCTGCTGCGGATCGACACCCGCGGCCGTCCCGCCGAGGGCAACCCCGACCCGGGCTCCCCCGTGCTCAGCTCCGGGCTCACCGCGCCGGGCGGCGTGTGCGTCAACCCGGTGACGCAGGCCGCGTGGGTCACCGACCGCACCGCCACCGCCGACGTCCTGCACCTCGTCGTGCCGGGCGCGCTGCCCGCCCCGGCCTGGCGCTGGCCCGACCGGCCCGGCGTGGGCGGCTGCGCCTCGGTCGGGGACGCCGTCGCGGTGCCCCTGGCCGGCCCGGAGGCCCTGTTCGTGCTGCGCACCGACCCGAACGCGCTGGTCACCGCGACCGAGACGCTCCTGCAGGACGCCTACGGCCGCCTCGCCGCGGCGACCCTGGCGCCCGACGGCCTCATCTGGGTCGGCACGGTGAACAAGGACGGCGGCACCCCCGTCGCCTCCGACGACCGCGCCATCCGCATCCCCCTCGCCGGCGGGGGCGGGGCGTCGCGGGCGTGACCACCCGCGCGTGCGCAGAGGTGGTCCCGCACCTCGACGCACGCACGGGCGGCGTCAGTCGCCCTGCACCCGCGCCATGATCAGTTCGCGCACCCGGCCGGCGTCGGCCTGGCCGCGGGTGGCCTTCATGACGGCCCCGACGATCGCGCCCGCCGCGGCGACCTTGCCGCCACGGATCTTGTCGACGACGTCGGGCTGGGCGGCCAGCGCCTCGTCGACGGCGGCGATCAGGGCGCCGTCGTCGGAGACGACCTTCAGCCCCCTGGCCGCGACGACCTCGTCGGGGGTCCCCTCCCCGGCCAGCACGCCGTCGACGGCCTGGCGGGCGAGCTTGTTGTTCAGCTCGCCGTTCGCCACCAGCGCGATCACCCGCGCGACGGCCCCGGGCGTGATCGGCAGGGCGTCGAGCGCCACCTCGCGCGCGTTCGCCTGCTGCGCCAGGTAGGACACCCACCACGAACGGGCCTCGCCGGCCGGGGCCCCGGCCGCGACCGTGGCCTCGATGAGGTCCAGTGCGCCCGCGTTGACCAGGTCGCGCAGCTCCTCGTCGGACAGCGACCACTCCGCCTGCAGCCGCGCCCGCCGCGCCCAGGGCAGCTCGGGCAGGGTGCCGCGCAGCTCCTCGACCCACTCCGCGGGCGGGGCGATCGGCACGAGGTCGGGCTCGGGGAAGTAGCGGTAGTCCTCGGAGGTCTCCTTGACCCGGCCGGACCGGGTGGTGGCGGTGTCCTCCTGGAAGTGCCGCGTCTCCTGCACGACGGTGCCGCCGCTCAGCAGCACGGCCGCCTGCCGGGTCATCTCGTAGCGGACGGCGCGCTCGACCGATCGCAGCGAGTTGACGTTCTTCGTCTCCGACCGCGTGCCCAGCACGCCCGAGCCCTTCGGCGAGAGCGAGAGGTTCACGTCGCAGCGCATCGACCCCTGGTCCATGCGGACGTCGGAGACCCCCAGGGACCGGATCAGGTCGCGCAGCGCGGTGACGTAGGCGCGGGCCACCTCGGGTGCGCGGGCGCCGGTGTCCGGGATCATCTTCGTGACGATCTCGATGAGCGGCACTCCCGCGCGGTTGTAGTCCAGCAGCGAGTACTCCGCGCCGTGGATGCGCCCGGTGGCGCCGCCGACGTGCAGCGACTTGCCGGTGTCCTCCTCCATGTGCGCGCGCTCGATCTCCACCCGCACGACCTCGCCGTCGTCGAGGGTGACGTCGAGCCAGCCGTTCACGGCGATCGGCTCGTCGTACTGCGAGGTCTGGAAGTTCTTCGGCATGTCCGGGTAGAAGTAGTTCTTCCGGGCGAACCGGCCCCACGGCGCGATGCTGCAGTTCAGCGCCAGCCCGATCCGGATCGCCGACTCCACCGCCGCCCGGTTGACGACCGGGAGCGACCCGGGCAGGCCCAGGCAGGTCGGGCACACCTGGGTGTTGGGCTCCCCGCCGAACGTGGTGGGGCAGCCGCAGAACATCTTCGTGGTCGTGCTCAGCTCGACGTGGACCTCGAGCCCGAGCATCGGGTCGAAGCGCTCCACGACCTCGTCGTAGTCGATCACCGGTGCGGTCACGATGCGGCCTCCAGCGACGGGATGCGGTGGATGAGGGCGCCGGCGTCGTCGGCGTCCCGGGCGGCCTCGAACGCCGCGGCCACCCGGTACATGACGGCCTCGCCCAGGGCGGGTGCCATGACCTGCAGCCCGACGGGCAGGCCGTCGGCGAGGCCGGCGGGCACCGACATCCCGGCGGTCCCCGCGAGGTTGGTGGGGATGGTGGCGAGGTCGTTGAGGTACATCGCCAGCGGGTCGTCGACCTTGTCGCCGATCGGGAACGCCGTCGTCGGCGTGGCCGGGCTGATCAGCACGTCCGCCTGGCGGAAGGCCGCGGCGAAGTCGCGCGCGATGAGCGTGCGGACCTTCTGCGCCTGGCCGTAGTAGGCGTCGTAGTAGCCCGACGAGAGCGCGTAGGTGCCCAGGATGATGCGGCGCTTGACCTCCGGGCCGAACCCGGCCTCGCGGGTGGCCGCCATGACCTCCTCGGCGCTCGCCCCCTTGCCGACCCGCAGCCCGTAGCGCATGGCGTCGAAGCGGGCGAGGTTCGAGGAGACCTCGCTGGGCAGGATCAGGTAGTAGGCCGCGAGCCCGTACTCGAAGTGCGGGCAGGAGACCTCGACGACCTCGGCGCCCAGCTTCTCCAGCCGGCGCACCGCCGCGTCGAACGCCGCGCGGACACCGGGCTGGTAGCCCTCGCCGCCCAGCTCGCGGACCACGCCGACGCGCACGCCGGCGAGGTCGCCGGTCGCGCCCGCGCGGGCGGCCTCGACGACGGCGGGCACGGGCGCGTCGATCGAGGTGGAGTCCAGCGGGTCGTGCCCGCCGATGACCTCGTGCAGCAGCGCGGCGTCGAGCACGGTGCGCGCGCACGGCCCGCCCTGGTCCAGGGAGGACGCGCAGGCGATGAGGCCGTAGCGGGACACGCCGCCGTAGGTCGGCTTGACGCCCACGGTGCCGGTGAACGCGGCGGGCTGGCGGATCGAGCCGCCGGTGTCGGTGCCGATGGCCAGCGGCGCCTCGAACGCGGCCAGCGCGGCGGCCGAGCCGCCGCCCGAGCCGCCGGGGACGCGCTCGACGTCCCACGGGTTGCGGGTGACCCCGTAGGCGGAGTGCTCCGTGGACGACCCCATGGCGAACTCGTCCATGTTGGTCTTGCCCAGGATCGTGACGCCCGCGGCGCGCAGCCGCGTCGTGACGGTGGCGTCGTAGGGCGGGCGCCAGCCCTCGAGGATCCGCGAGCCCGCCGTGGTGGGCATGTCCACGGTGGTGAACACGTCCTTGAGCGCTAGCGGCACCCCGGCCAGCGGCGAGGCCGGGGCGGTGCCCGCGGCGAGGCCGGCGTCCACGAGCTCGGCGTTGGCGAGCGCGGCGTCCTCGGCGACGTGCAGGAACGCGTGGATCCCGCCGTCGACGGCGGCGATCCGGTCCAGGTGCGCCCGCGCCACCTCGACGGCCGAGACCTCCCGGCCGTGGATCTTCTCGGCCAGCTCGGCGGCCGTCATGCGGGTGAGCTCGGCGCTCACGACTCCTCCCCCAGGATCTGCGGGACGCGGAAGCGCCCGTCCTCGGCCTCGGGCGCCCCGGCGAGCGCCTGCTCCTGGGTCAGCCCCGGGCGCAGCGCGTCGGGCCGGAACACGTTCTCCAGCGGGACGGCGTGCGAGGTGGGCGGGATGTCGTCGGCGGCGACCTCGCCGACGCGGGCGACGGATCCGAGGATCACGTCGAGCTGGCCCGCGAACAGGTCCAGCTCCGCGTCGGTGACGGCCAGGCGGGCGAGCCGGGCGAGGTGCGCGACCTCGTCCCGGGTGATGCCCGAGGCGGCGGACAAGAGAGCCTCCAGGAGGGTGCGTGCAGGAGCGGGGGCCCGGGCGCGCTGCAGCGGGGCCACGGAGGGTGCCGAGTCTAGTCCGCAGGGTGGACACCTCGGCGCACGGTTGTACCCGGGGGGCCGGATGCTGACAGAATCGCCCGCTGGAGTGCCGCGTCGGCCCGCCGCCGTTCCGGCCCGGGTGCACGCGCGGCGGGTCGGTCGAGGAGGCGTGCGTGTCGTTCCTGCTCCGGGTGGTGCTGCCGGACAAGCCGGGGAGCCTCGGGGCGGTCGCCACCGCGCTGGGCATGGCCGGGGTGGACATCCTGGGCGTGGACGTCGTGGAGCGGGCCGGCGGGCAGGCCGTCGACGACCTGGCCGTCGAGCTGCCGGCCGGGCGCCCCCCGGACGTGCTCATCACCGCCGCGGAGTCGGTGCCCGGCGTCGAGGTGGAGTCCGTGCGCCCGCACTCCGGCCGCCTCGACACCCACCGCGAGCTGGAGCTGATCGAGGAGATCACCGGCGACCCGGCCAACGGGCTGCACCTGCTCGCCGAGGGCGTGCCGCGGATCTTCCGGGCCGGCTGGGCGCTCGTGGCGGCCCGCGAGGGCACCCGCGCCTACCGGCTCGCCGAGAGCTCCGCGGCCCCGGAGACGCGCGCGGGCGACCTGCCGTGGCTGCCGCTCAAGCGGGCGATCTCCGTCGACCCGGCCGTGCACTCCGTGCCCGAGCCGTGGACCGACCTGGACACCGAGCTCGCCGCGGCCCCGTTCGGACCCGACAGCCCGCACGCGCTGGTCGTCGGGCGGCCCGGCGGCCCGGCGTTCCGCCGCTCGGAGCTGGCGCGCCTGGAGCACCTGGCCGGCATCGTCACGACGGTGATCGGGGCCTAGCGGTGGACCGGCCGTGGGCGCGGGTGCCGGGCTGGGTGGGCGCCGCGGTCCGGCCGGAGCTGTCCGGCGCCGTCGACGAGATCATCACGGCGGTGCGGGCCGAGGTGCCCGACTACGCCCGCCCGCTCACCGGCCGGTTCGGGATGCGGATCACCGAGGGCGTGTCCGTCGCGCTCGGGCAGTTCGTCGACCTGCTCGGCTCCGACGGCGAGCTCACCGACACGCGCGTCTACCGGGCGCTGGGCCAGCTCGAGCACCGCGAGGGGCGGACGCTCGCCGCGCTGCAGTCGGCCTACCAGGTGGGCAGCCGCACGCTGTGGCGCCGCCTCGGCGGCAGCCCGACGGCCCGCCAGCTCCCGCCCGAGGTCATCTTCAGCCTGGCCGAGGCGCTGTTCACCTACATCGAGCAGCTCTCCGCGGCGTCGGTGGCGGGGTGGGCGGCGGAGGAGTCCAGCCGGGCCGGGTCGCTGCAGACCCGCCGGCACGCGCTCGTCGAGCTGCTGGCGCGGCGGCCGCCCGCGTCGGCCGCGGAGGTCGAGCGGGCCGCGGCGGCGGCGAGCTGGAACCCGCCCGCGCGGCTGGCGGCGCTCGCCGTCGACAACGCGGTGGACGTGGCCGCGCGCATCCCGTCGGCGATCGGCGCCGACCTCGACCCGGTCGGCCTCGCGCTGGTACCCGCCCTGGACCGGACCGGCTGGCTGGAGCGCGTCCGCGTCGGCCTCGGGACGCGGCGCGCCGTGCTGGGGCCGGTGGTGGGGACCGCCGAGGCGCACCGGTCCGTGGCCAGGGCCCAGACGGCGTGGTCGCTGCACGCCGCGGGCCGCCTGGGCACCGACGACACCCTCGCGCGCGCCGACGAGCACCTGCTCACGCTGCTGCTGGCCGCCGCCCCGGACGTGGCCGACGACCTGCGCCGGCGCACGCTGGCCCCGGTCGACGACCTGCCTGCCGGGGCCGCCGCGCGGGCCGTCGAGACGCTGCAGGCGTGGCTGGACGCCCACGGCGACGTGACGGCGACGGCGGAGCGGCTGCACGTCCACCCGCAGACCGTGCGCTACCGCCTCGCCGGCCTCCGCGACACCCTGGGCCCGGTGCTGGACGACCCCACCGCCCGCCTGGAACTGGCGCTGGCGCTGCGGCTGCCGCCCCCGCCCTGACCCCGTTGCAGCAAAGCCACCTTCACGCAAGCTCGTTGCGTGAAGGTGGCTTTGCTGCAATCGGGAGCCGGGGGGGTCAGCGCTTCTTCGGGCCGCCGCCGGGCAGGGCGAGGCGGAAGATCTTGCGGACGACCTTCGCGTACTGCCGCGGCAGCGAGCCCGCGGTGTAGGGCAGGCCGTAGCGCTCGCAGATCTCGCGGACCCGGGGCGCGATCGTGCCGTACCGGTTGCTCGGCATGTCCGGGAACAGGTGGTGCTCGATCTGGTGGCTGAGGTTCCCGGTCATGACGTGGAACGCCGGGCTGCCGGTGAGGTTCGCCGAGCCCAGGAGCTGGCGGACGTACCACTCGCCCTTGGTCTCGCCCTCGAGCCGGTCCTCCTCGAACGTCTCGGTGCCGTCCGGGAAGTGCCCGCAGAAGATCACGGCGTGCGACCAGATGTTGCGCACGGTGCCCGCGGTGACGTTCGCGGCCAGCGTCGTGAGGAAGCCCGGCCCGGACAGCAGCGGGAACAGCACGAAGTCCTTGGCCCACTGCTTGCGGCCCTTGCGCCAGATCGTCCGCAGCTGCGCGGCGACCTCGGCCTTGGTCTTCGTGCCCTCCTGGAGCTTCTCCAGCTCCAGGTCGTAGATCGTGATGGCGTACTCGAAGAACAGGGAGAGCAGCACGTTGGTCAGCGGCTGGAGCAGGTCGGCGGGGCGCCACTCCTGCTCCGGGGTGATCCGCATGACCGCGTAGCCCAGGTCCCGGTCCCGGCCGCGGACGTTGGTGAACGTGTGGTGCTCGTAGTTGTGGCTCTTCTGCCAGAACTCCGCGGGCGAGGAGTGGTCCCACTCCCAGGTGGTCGAGTGGATCTTCGGGTCGCGCATCCAGTCCCACTGGCCGTGGAGGATGTTGTGGCCGAGCTCCATGTTGTCGAGGATCTTCGAGACCGACAGGGCGGCCGTGCCGGCCAGCCACGCCGGCGGGAACAGCGAGAACAGCAGCGCCGCGCGGCCGCCGACCTCGAGCCCGCGCTGGAGCCGGACGAGCCGCTGGATGTACTCGGCGTCCTTCTCCCCCAGCGTCGCCATCACCTCGGCGCGCAGGGCGTCGAGCTCCTCGCCGAGGCGCTCGACCTGCTCGGGGGTGAGGTGCGCGGCGGCGCTGGGCGCCAGCGTCGGCACCTTCCCGGCCAGGGTGCTGGGCAGGGGGTTGATCGGCTTCTCGGTGGTCTCGACGGGACGGTCCAGGGTGGCGGTCATGTTCGGCTCCTACAGCTCGATCTCGACGTCACCGGCGGCGCCGGACACGCACGTGCGGACGGACTCGCCCGGGGTGTCGCTCAGCTCGCCGGTGGAGAGGTTGCGGACGGCGCCGGACCGGAGGGTCCCGACGCAGGTGTGGCAGATGCCCATGCGGCAGCCGCTGGGGAGCACGGCCCCGGCGGCCTCGCCGGCGACCATGAGGGGGGTGCCGGGTGCGGCCTCGGTGGTGACGGCGCTGGCGGTGAACGTGACGCGCCCGCCGGAGCTGTCCCCGGCGAGCGCGGGCGGGGTGAAGCGCTCGACGTGCAGGGCGGCGGGGTCGCCCGCGCGGTCCCAGTGCTCGGTCAGCGCGTCGAGCAGGCCGGCCGGGCCGCACGCCCAGGTGGCGCGGGCGGCCCAGTCGGGCACGCACTCGCCGAGCGACTCGGGGGTGAGCCGGCCGGACAGGGCGGTGTGCCGCTCCACCAGGCGCAGGCCGGTGCGGCCGGCCAGGTGGCGCAGCTCGGCGCCGAACACGACGTCGGACGGGGTGCGGTCGCAGTGCACGAGCACCGCGCCGTCGAGGGTCTCGGGCCGGGTCACGGCGAGCTCGCGCAGCATCGCCATGACGGGGGTGATCCCGCTGCCCGCCGTGACGAACAGCAGCTTCTCGGGTGCCGGGTCGGGGAGCACGAACTCGCCGGCGGGCGGGCCGATGCGGACCAGCGTGCCGACCGGGGTGCGGTGGGCGAGCGCGCCGGAGACCGCGCCGCCGGGCACCGCGGTGACGGTGACGGCGAGAAGGTCGTCGGACGGGCGCGAGGTGGCCGAGTAGGTGCGCCAGTGCCACACGCCGTCGAGGCGGACCCCCAGGCCGACGAACTGGCCGGGCAGGTGCCGCTCGCGGCGGCGGCCGGGGCGCAGCAGCAGGGTGGTGGTGTCGGCGGTCTCCCGGCGCAGCCCGACGACCCGCGCGTGCGGCTCGGAGCGCGACCACATCGGGTTGAGCGTGCCGACCAGGTCGTCCGGCACGAGCGGCTGCGTCAGCCAGCCCGCCGCCGTGCCGGCCTGCCGACCGAGAGTGCGCAGGAAACCCATGAGTCCGACGGTATTGCGCGGATACCCAAGATCGCCACGGCCCCGGTCACGCCCCGGCCGCAAGATCTGTTGCGTATGCCAAAAGCGGCTCAGTAGCGGAGCTTGAGCGCCGTCTCGACAAGATCGTCGTTGCCGGTGCCGAGCCACCCGTCGGGCCGGGTGAGGACGTCCTCGAAGCCGATGCGCGTGTCGAGCTTGTTCCGCAGCGCGAACTCCAGCACCGGCCAGGCGCCGTCCTCCTCGCCGTGCAGCAGCACCGGGACCTCGAGGCTGTCGAGCGCCCGCAGGATCCGCACGCCCTCGGCGACGGCCGTCTCCGGGTCGGGCACGGTGGACTCGGCCAGCACCCGGACGGTGCCGGGCGGCACCCCGTTGGCCCGCAGCGTGACGGCGTCGCCGCCGGTCCACACGCCGAGCTCCACGCCGATGCCCACGGCCGCCGCGGCGGCGCAGACCTCGACCCAGCCCTTCTCGTGCACGTTGACCGAGCAGACGTCCGGCTTGCCCGTGCCGAGCAGGCCCCAGGACTGCACGGCCTGGATGCGCAGCCGGGGGTCGGGCTGGATCCAGCGCCCCGTGGTGACCCCGATCTCCATGCCGGGGACCTCGGAGCGGATGGCCGCGACCGCGTCGCTGACGTAGACGGGGTCGAGCGTCTCCTCCGCGTCCGGGCCGCGCGGGTGCACGTGCACCGACGACACGCCGTGCAGCGCGACCGCCCGCGCGTCGCGGGCCAGGTGGCGCGCGGTGACGGGGAGTGCGGGGTGCGCGTCGGCGGGACGCGAGCCGTTCAGAACCGCCTGGAGCACCGGGACGTCCTCATCGGCCGCATCGTAGACGCGCGCGCCCCGCGCCACCGCACCCGTGTGGAGACCCACCGGGCGGTCAGGTCCGGACGGGTGGCGGCCGGCCGCGCTCCCGCGTCGGCCGCCGGATCCGCGCCCCCGCGCGGCGTCCGCGGCGCACTCATCCGGCCACGGTCGCCACGGCCGTGGCGGCCTCCGGCCCCCGCTCCAGCAGCACCCGGAACCCGGCCTCATCCAGCACCGGGACGCCGATCTCCAGCGCCTTGTCGTACTTCGAGCCGGGCGCGTCGCCGGCGACGACGAACGCCGTCTTCTTCGACACCGACCCCGCGGCGCGCCCCCCGCGGGCCGTGATCGCCTCCTTGGCCTCGTCGCGCGAGAAGCCCTCCATCGACCCGGTGACCACGATCGACAGGCCGTCGAGCGTGCGCGGCACCGACGCATCGACCTCGTCGACCATCCGCACCCCGGCCGCGCGCCAGCGGGCCACCACCTCGCGGTGCCAGTCGACGGAGAACCAGTCCCGCAGGGCCGCGGCGATGGTCGGGCCGACCCCCTCCACCCCGGCGATCGGCGCCAGCGCGGCCGCGAGCGCCTTCGCCCGTGCCCGGACCTCCGCCCGGGCCGCCTTCTCCGCCGCCACCGCCCGCGCCTCGGCGGCCGCGACGTCGTCGGCGTCGGCGTCGGTGCCGGTGTCGGCGGCGGTGCCGGTGTCGGCGGCGGTGTCGGCGGCCGGGTCGGCCTCGCCGGCATCGGTCCCGTCCCGGCCGGGCCCCGCGGCGTCGAGCACGGCGGCGACCGCGGCGTCGCCGGTGGCGGCCGGGTCCGCGGCGTCCCCGCCCTCGGGGCCGGGCCCGTCGGTCGCGGCGGCGGTCTCGTCGGCGGCGCCGTCGTCGGCGGTGCCGTCCGAGGTCACGGTCATCCCGGCCGCCTCGGTGGCGCGCAGCGCCTCGGCGGCCGCGGCCTCGATGGCGTCCATCGAGGTGAACTCGCGGGCCAGGGCCTGCGCGGCGGTGGGCCCGACGTGCCGGATCGAGAGCCCGACGAGCACCCGCCACAGCGGCCGGTCCTTCGCGGCCTCCAGGTTGACCAGCAGCTTGCGCCCGTTGGCCGACAGCTCCCCGGCCTTGGTGCGGAACAGCTCCGTGCGCAGCAGGTCGTCCTCGGTGAGGGCGAAGACGTCGCCCTCGTCGCGCACCACCCCGGCCTGCAGGAGCGCGACGGCGGCCTCGTAGCCCAGGCCCTCGATGTCGAACGCGCCCCGCCCCGCGACGTGGAACAGCCGCTCCCGCAGCTGCGCGGGGCAGGAGCGGGAGTTGGGGCAGCGCAGGTCGACGTCGCCCGCCTTCTGCTGGGCCAGCGCGGTGCCGCACTCCGGGCAGTGCGTGGGCATGACGAACGCGCGCTCGGTGCCGTCGCGGGCGTCCACGACCGGTCCCAGCACCTCGGGGATGACGTCGCCCGCCTTGCGGATGACGACCCGGTCGCCGATGAGCACGCCCTTGCGCACGACCTCCTGCGCGTTGTGCAGCGTGGCCATCTCCACCGTGGACCCGGCCACGACGACCGGCTCCATGAGCGCGAACGGGGTGACCCGGCCGGTGCGCCCGACGTTGACCCGGATGTCGAGCAGCGTCGTGACCACCTCCTCCGGCGGGTACTTGTAGGCGATCGCCCAGCGCGGCGCCCGCGACGTGGACCCGAGCCTGCGCTGCAGCGCCACCTCGTCGACCTTGACGACCACGCCGTCGATCTCGTGCTCGATGTCGTGGCGGTGCTCGCCCCAGTACTCGACGTGCGCGACGACCGCGGCCACGTCGTCGAGCACGACGGTGCGCTCCGAGACCGGCAGGCCCCAGGCGCGCAGCGCGTCGTAGCCCTGCGACTGGCGCTCCAGCGTGAAGCCCTCCCGCTTGCCGAAGCCGTGACAGATCAGCCGCAGGTGGCGCGACGCGGTGACCCGCGGGTCCTTCTGGCGCAGCGACCCGGCCGCGGTGTTGCGCGGGTTCGCGTACGGCGGCTTGCCCGCCTCGACCATCAGCGCGTTGAGCGCCTCGAAGTCCTCGAGCCGGAAGTAGACCTCCCCGCGCACCTCGACGAGCGCGGGCACCGGGAACTCGGCGGTGCCGGTGAGCCGCTCGGGCACCTCGGCGAGCGTGCGCATGTTGAGCGTGACGTCCTCGCCGGTGCGCCCGTCGCCGCGGGTGAGCGCGCGGGTGAGCCGCCCGTCCTCGTAGAGCAGGTTGACGGCCAGCCCGTCGATCTTGAGCTCGCACAGGTAGTGGACCTCGGACCCGACGTCCCGGGCCACCCGCTCGGCCCAGGCCCGCAGCTCGTCGGGGGCGAACGCGTTGTCCAGGCTGAGCATGCGCTCGAGGTGGTCGGCCGCGGCGAACTCGGTGGAGAACCCGCCCACCCGCTGCGTCGGCGACGCGGGCGTGACCAGCTCCGGGTGCGCCTCCTCCAGCTCCAGCAGCTCGCGCCACAGCGCGTCGAACTGGCCGTCGGAGATCACCGGAGCGTCCAGCACGTGGTAACGGAACAGGTGGCCGGAGACCTCCTCGGCCAGCCGGGCGTGCCGCTCGGCCGCGGATGCCGCTGTCTGCTCTGCGCTCACGCGGCGAGGTTACCCAGCACCCCCGTCAGTACCCCACGGAGATACCGTCGGTATCCGGATACCGTTGACATCCGGATACCGGCGGTGTTGCACTATGTCCGTGGTCACCCGGATGAGCAGGGCGGAGCAGGTGGAGCGCAACCGCGCCCGGGTGCTGGACGGCGCCCGCGCGGTGTTCCTCGCGCAGGGCTACGGCGGCGCCACCGTCGACGCGATCGCGCTGGAGGCGGGCTTCTCCAAGGGGGTCGTCTACTCCCAGTTCGCCGGGAAGGGCGACCTGTTCCTGGCCCTGCTCGAGGAGCGGATCGACCTGCGCGCCGCGGAGAACGCCCGGCTCGCCGAGGGCCGCAGCGGCCTCGCCGGGCTGCGCGACCTGCTCGCCGCCTCCGCCCGGCGCGACGCCGAGGACGCCGGGTGGGGGCTGCTGCTGGTCGAGTTCCGGGTGGTCGCCGCGCGCGACGCCGACCTCGGGGCCCGCTACGCGGCGCTGCACGCCCGCAGCGTCGGGGCGTTCGCCGCGCTGGTCGAGCAGGTGCTGGCGCGGGACGGCCTGACCACGGTCGGGCCGGCAGGGCAGGTGGCCGGGGTCGTGTTCGCGCTCGGCACCGGCCTGGCCCTGGAGCGCGCCGCGGGCACCGCGGCCGTGCCGGACGCCGTCCTGGACGCGGTGACGGCCGCGCTGGTCGTCCCCGCGGGCACCCGCCCCGACCCGAGCACCCCGGAGGAGCCCCGATGAGCACCACCGTCTCCGGCTTCGCGACGCTGCGCGAGGACCTGCAGACCGCCGTCCTGGCCGGCTACGACGCCCAGATCGCCCGCATGTCGTGGGACCGGGCGCGGATCCGCGCCCACCAGCGGGAGCGCCTGCGGGCCCTGCTCGGCCGCGCGGCGGCGGACTCCCCGTTCCACGCGCGGCGCCTGGCCGGGGTCGACCTCGCCGCCGTCGGGCCCGAGGACCTCACGGCCCTGCCGGTGATGACGCGGGAGGACCTGATGGGCTCCTTCGACGACGTCGTGACCGACCGGCGGGTCACCCTCGCCCGGGCCGAGGCGGCGCTGGCCACGGCCGGGCCGGATCCCGCCGTCCTCGGCGACGCGCTCGTGTTCACCAGCGGCGGCAGCGCGGGACGGCGCGGGGTCTTCCTCGTCGACCGGCCCGCCGCCGTGCAGTTCCTCGGCTCGATCAGCCGCTCGCTCGTCGCCCGGCTGCGCGCGCTCGGCGGCGCACCGCCCGGCGGCGCACCGCCCGGCGGCGTGCCGATAGCGCTGCTCGGGGCGGGCTCCCCCGTGCACCCGTCGGGTGCGGCGCCGGCGCTCACCGCGGGCGGCCGGATGCCGATGCGGTACCTGCCGGTGCCGGTCACGCTGCCCCTGGACGAGATCGTCGCGCGCCTGGAGGCGCTGCGCCCGCCGCTGCTCTACGGCTACCCGACCGTGCTCGCCCGGCTGGCCGCGGAGCAGCGGGCGGGACGGCTGCACCTCGCGCCGCTCACGGTGATCACCACCAGCGAGACCTGCACCCCGGAGCTGCGCGCCGCGATCCGCGAGGGCTTCGGGGCACCCGTCGTCGACGGGTTCGCCAGCACCGAGGGGCTGGTCGGCACGTCCGCACCGGACGACCCCGTGCTCACCTTCGCCGAGGACGGCGCGGTCGTCGAGCTCGTCGACGCCGACGACCGGCCGGTGCCGCCCGGCACGCCGTCGCACTCGGTGCTGGTCACCGTGCTGGAGAACCACCTGCAGCCGCTGATCCGCTACCGCCTCACCGACAGCATGACCGCCCTCCCGCCCGATCCGGGGCACGGCCACCTGCGCGCGCGGGTGCGCGGCCGCACCGACGAGGTGCTCGTCCTCGACGGGGTCGCGCTGCACCCGCACGTCGTGCGGACCGTGCTGGCCGCGCACCCGGCCGTGCTGGAGCACCGGATCCGGCAGACCCCCGGCGGCATCGCCGTGGACATCGTGGTCGGGGACGTGGTGGTCGGGGACGACCCGGGCGGTGTCGACCTCGCCGCGCTGCGGGCCGGGCTGGCCGCGGCGCTGGCCGGGGCCGGGCTGCCCGGCGCCACGGTCACCGTCGTGCCGGTGCCCGCGCTGCCGCGCGACCCGCACACCGGCAAGGCCCGCCGGGTCGTTCCGCTGGGCTGAGCCCGGTCCCGGCTACCGCGGGTGGTGGCCGTTGCCGTCGGCCGCGTCGAGGTCGAGGTCGGCCGTGGACCTCTCGCCGTCCCGGACCCGCACCGCGCCGACGGCCGGGCGGGCGGCCGTGGCGGTGACCGTGTAGCTGCCCTCGGGCAGCCCGACCAGGCGGAACGAGCCGTCGGCCGCGGTGCGCCCGGTCGCGACGACCCGGCCGTCGGCGGCGAGCACGGTGGCGATCGCGTCGCCGATCCCCGCGCCGGTGCTCGACCGCACGACGCCGCTGACCTCGCCGGCCGCGGGCAGGTCCACGTCCGCGGTGACCGTGCCGGTCTCCGGCACCGTCACCCGCAGGGTCCGGGACGACCCGCCGGGCGGCGCGACCAGCAGCCGGTGCTCCCCCGCGGGCACGTGCGCCAGCAGGTAGCGGCCGTCGGCGCCGGCCCGGGTGCCGGCGAGCCGGTCGCCGCCGCGGTCGACCACGGTCACGAGCGCGGCGACACCGGAGCCGGACGCGCCGCGGACCGTGCCGGTCACCGACGCGGGCCCCTCGACGGCGAGGTCGCGGCGCGCGGGCGCGCCCCCGACCTCGACCCACTCCGCGGCGGGCTCCCGCTCCCCCGCCTGCGCCACGACCAGGTACTCCCCCGGCCCGGGCAGCGCGACCGCGTAGCCGCCGCGCGCGTCCGCGACGGCGTCGGTGAGCCGCGCGCCCGCCGTGTCGAAGACGGCCAGCGCGGCGCCGGGCAGCGGGCGGCCCTCGCGGTCGGTCACCAGGCCCGTAACGGCCGGGCCCGCGACCGGGTCGGGTGCGG